>NZ_BLIJ01000028.1:0-208239 GCF_009811475.1 Alteromonas sp. KUL150 | reverse complement strand
TCTCTTGCTATGCTTCACACTTTTACATATAAATTAGTGGATGCGAAAGCACTGTCGATAGACAACACTGTTGTAAACGCGACCGCGCTGAAACGATAGTTTTTATTTTCTTAATGATTTGGCTAGCTTGTAAAATTACATTGCAACCAATGTATATTGATAAACATTACAGATAAAGTGCTGCGCCATATACAACGCACAGACACTTTAAACTGCGAACGTTATGGTGTTAGCAAAGTTTCATCGCAGTGGAATATTACTCAGTTCAACATTATATGGGTCGGGTGAACCTATGGTTTCATGCACCCATTCTGCGCTATAGTAAGTATCTGAGTAACGCTCACCGCTATCGCACATGAGGGTAACGATTGACCCAGCTTCGCCGTTTTCGCTCATTTGCTTGGCAATACGTAGCGCCCCCCATAAGTTCGTGCCTGTAGAGGGGCCGGCTTTAATTCCCATGGTATTGTTTAACCAATGCATGGTGGCAACGCTTGCCGCGTCGGGAACCGCAATCATCTCGTCAATCACGTCGTGTTGAAAAGAGGCTTCTACTTTAGGGCGGCCAATCCCTTCTATGCGGCTTCCTCTCGTTGCTGTTAGCGTGTGATCTTTTGTTTTGAAACTTTCAAAAAACACACTGAATTCAGGATCGACGACTACAAGTTTGGAAGCTAGACCTTTGTAGCGTATATAGCGGCCTATTGTTGCCGACGTGCCGCCTGTGCCTGCACTCATTACTATGGTGTGAGGCACAGGATGAGGTTCAGCTTTCATCTGCTCAAAGATACTTTCAGCAATATTATTATTGCCGCGCCAGTCTGTAGCACGTTCGGCGTAGAGGAACTGATCCATAAAGTAACCGTGAAGCTCTTTCGCTACCTTAGTGGCTTCGCTGTGCATTTGAGTAGGACAATCTACAAAGTGGCACTGCCCTCCGTACCGCTCAATAAGGGCTATTTTACTCTGGGCGGTAGACTTAGGCATAACGGCAACAAAGGGGACACCAATCATTTTGGCGAAGTAAGCTTCAGATACTGCAGTACTGCCCGATGAAGCTTCAACAACCGTTGTTCCCTGCACAATTTTTCCATTGCAAAGGGCGTATAGAAAAAGTGAGCGGGCAAGGCGGTGCTTTAAACTCCCCGTAGGGTGCGTGCTTTCATCTTTTAAATAGATATCGATATTTTTGAACGCTATTGGCGCTAGTTTAATTAGATGCGTATCAGCCGAGCGTTGATAATCAGCGTTAATAGTATTTATGGCTTGTGTAACCCAGCACGTCATGTTGATCTCCTCATTGTTAACGACAAGGGTATCAATGCGATTAGAGAAATAACGTTTAATTTTTTTGTTTGAATAGTACTTTTTTAGAAAAATATTCTTCATTTTGTTCGTGTTGTAAAAAATTAAAAGGTTGGTGTGTCTGCTTGACAGAGAAATTGTGGAAACAAAGAATTTCAGCAACCTAGCTATTCTTGATATCTTTGTACCTTATTCCTTACCCCTCACCCCTCACTAGGTAATAAGTAACAACATGAAGACTACATTGCTTTTTACAGAAATAGCTTTTCTGTTCACGACCCTATTAGGTGCGCAAATTAGTGCAGAAGAGATTAACACGCTTAAAGTGGCCACATTTAACGTAAGTATGGAGGCCACCAATTATAAAGCCTTGGGCATGGAGCCAAGCGATGAAGTACTTCAACACGTTCTTTCAACGGGTGAGCATAGCCAAGTTAAAAACATTGCTGAAATTATTCAACGCGTTAACCCCGATATCTTAATGTTGAACGAATTTGACTACATTGCAGATAAGCGTAAAGGGGTAGAAGCATTTGTTAAGAACTACCTGAATGTTTCACAAGGTGGCCTTGAGCCTGTGGATTACCCATATACGTATGTGGCCACAGTCAACACAGGGGAGCCCACGACATTCGACTTAGATAACAATGGCAAAGCAGAAGGTTTTGGTGGCGATGCATATGGCTTTGGGCTTTATCCCGGGCAATATGGCATGGCGCTTTTGTCAAAATACCCTATTGATGTTGATGGTATTCGCACCTTTCAGACGTTTAAATGGCATCACATGCCTCACCCACAGGTTCCAATTATTCCCGATGAGAGCGGAAGTACTGATAAGGGCAAGCCTTGGTACGACGTAGAAGAGTGGGCCGCGCTAAGGTTGAGTTCTAAGTCTCACTGGGATGTGCCGGTGAAAGTAGGAGATAAAACCGTACACATACTTGCTATGCATCCAACACCACCTAATTTCGATGGAAGCGAGGATCGCAACGGCAAACGCAACTTTGACGAAATTAGGCTTATGGCAGATTATCTTTCTCCGGATAAAGGAGCCTACATCTACGATGATAATGGCGAGAAAGTCAGCCTGTCAGAGAACGCGCGTTTTGTACTTGTTGGTGATTTTAACGCGGCGGATATTGGAGATAAACATCGCGAGGGTGTAATTGAACAGTTAACCGAGCACCCGTTAGTTAATAACGACATAATTCCAACAAGCGCAGGTGGTGCAGGCGCGTCAGGAGCGGAGTTTAGTAACCGCTTTACTGCCTATTGGGGAGCCAGAGCTGACTATGTTTTGCCATCTCGATTTGGCTTCGATGTGAACGATACTGGCGTTTTCTGGCCTGCAAAAACCAGTGACCTATATCGATTAGTTAAAGACCGCGAAGCCAGCTCAGATCACAGGTTAGTCTGGATTAACTTGTTGTTGACCGAAGATAACTAAAAACCACAATTTTTGTGTTAGTTAATAGATAGAGGTATTATTACATCGTCTATCTAATAATATACCGAGAAGCCATTGAAGTTTGTGTCTCTCACTTTTGTGATGTGTTTGCTGTGGGTGATACCCATAGATGGCTTTTCGGTAGAGTCTTCTCAGCTCATGCCGCTCAACCGTTATTTCCCTCAATCGTGGGGAACGAAAGACGGGCTTCCTCACAATAGTATTCACGCATTAGCACAAACGTCCAATGGGTATCTATGGGCGGGTACTTGGGAAGGTGTAGCTCGGTTCAATGGTCAGCAGTTCACTGTATTTACCCGCGGCGCGCAAACGGGATTACCAGACTCCGGCATTCGAAGCTTGTATTACAACAAGTCCCGCGACGAGCTACTTGTGGCAGGAAACCGAGGCGGTGTAACGTCGCTTATTGCCGAGCAGTGGCATGCTCAAGCGCCCCTGTCTTCAATGGTTAATCATGCATTCAGAGACAGTAATAACGTGTTGTGGTTTGCGCTGGAAGACATGGGGATTGCAATGAGAACGCCTGACGGCACGCAAAAAGAATACATTGTAAATTCGAGTGCTTACCGCATAATCGAAGACGGATTTGGAGTAATCTGGTTTGCAACAAATCAAGGGTTATTCAAATACATAAACGATAAATTTCAGATAGCTGTACCCGACCACAACATACTCTCTGGTCCATCATTTACTCTCGCTCTTGATAGCAAAAAACGTGTTTTAGTTGGCACAGAACACGGTGTTTGGCAGCAAAGAAACGGTACCTTCGCGCTACTTCACAACTCACTTGCCGACAAATCAATTAGTAGTATTTTGCTTGATCATCAAAATAGCATTTGGGTAGGCACCATCAATCATGGCCTTTATCGTCTGAGTGACTTAGGCCTAGAAAAATTGGATGCGACAGCAGGTCTTCCCAATAACCGCGTTTTTTCACTGCTTGAAGATTTGGAAAAAAATATCTGGATTGGCACTAATGGTGGTTTGTTTAGGCTGCGTCGCGCGCTATTTACCACATTCTCGCAAAGCCAAGGAATGAGTGGAGACTTTTTGCGAACTGTTTTGCAAACGTCTGATGGCAAACTTTTATCAGGTGGAAGTGCTGGATTAGATATATTTTCCAATGATGCGTTTTCCAGCGCATCGCTCGCTACGGGTGAAGCTTTTTCTGTACTCAGTTTGGCAGCGGTAACTGAAGAGGTAACGTTAGTTGGCACCTATACAAAAGGTGTGCTGCGATATGAAAATGACCAACTTACTCCTTACCTCAATAGACATTTAGGGCTACCGAGTAATGAAGTAAGGGCCATTCTTTTAGCGAGTGATAACAGTGTTTGGTATGCCACGGCGCAAGGTGTAGTTCAACAAACGCCAGATGGAAAGCTAATCCATTTTAATGAACAAAATGGGCTACCTGCCCATTTTTCGATGGGCTTGGCAGAAGATCGTGAAGGACGAATCTGGATTGCTACAGGGATAGGGCTCGCCTATATCCAACAGGGTATTGTGCACGTAGTTTCGTTTCCTGAACATTCAGATGCACAGCACGCGTTCAGTTTTAGCGTTGTTGAAAAGGGTACTTGGATTACAACCGATCGAGGCCTTGCGTATTTTGACAATGCTACTAAGGCACTTAGTGTAATCGAAAAGTCGCAGGGGCTTCCCGTAGATAAACTGTTTTCAATCGGTATAGATCACAACAGCGGTGTATGGCTAAGTTCAAACCAAGGGGTCATTCTCACTTCACTATCAAGTCTTAAGGAGTGTCTGACACATCCAAGTGCATTATTGGAATTTGAGCATTTTAAGGAAGAAAATGGCCTGGCGAGTATTCAAATCAATGGTGGGTCACAGCCATCTCAGTTTGTTGATGTAGACGGAAATGTTTGGCTTCCTACTGCGAAAGGGCTCGCCACAGTAACGCCTGCAAACCTTGCCATGCTGAGTGAATTCCCTATTCCGGTAAGTATAGAGGCGGTACTACTGGACGGTGCTGACCAGCAATTTGATACGGATAAAAGGGAAGTAGACGTAACGCCGTTAAACACGCGAGTTGCGTTTCAGTATGCAGGGTTGGGATTCGCTATGCCTTCGCGTATAGAGTATCAGGCTATGTTAGTAGGATATGACCAAGATTGGGTTAACCGTCATCAATTTAGAATGACTGAATACACTAATTTAGCACCTGGTCGTTATCAGTTTAAAGTACGTGCTCGTTACATTGGAGGCACCTGGCAAGAGATTACGTCACCATTTTCTATTCGCGTGCTACCCAGCATTTATCAGACATTTGCTTTTAAATTCTCGGTATTTCTTTTCTTCTGCTTCGTTATCTATGCACTTTACAAAGTACGTTTTCATCACTTGAAAAAATCAGAAATGATTTTAAAACAAAGGGTCGATGAACAAACCAGGTCATTAGAATTACAAACCAAGCGGTTCGAGTTCCAAGCAACTCATGATGATCTAACCGGTATTGCAAATAGACGAGCATTCGACCGCTGGCTTGTACAATATTTTGAAGAGGCTAAAGCGAAACAATCTCCTCTATGTCTTGCCGTTATCGATATCGACCATTTCAAACAGGTAAATGATCAGTACTCCCACTTAGTAGGAGATAAAGTCATTACTGAGGTGGCCCGTATATTAAATCGCGAAGTTCCGCATTATGCTAAATGTGCAAGGTGGGGCGGCGAAGAGTTTACTGTGTTGTTACCAGAATGTGACTTGATAAATGCAAGTGTTGCTATGGATCATGTTCGAAAAATCGTGGCAGCACATGATTTCAGTTTTATAGCGCAAACGCTGAAAGTCACAATCAGTATTGGTGTAGCAAGTGCTGATGGCGCGAGAGATCACGACAGAATGTTAACCCATGCCGACCAAGCACTTTACACTGCAAAAGAATATGGCCGCAACCAAGTGACCATTTTCGAATAAACGATAAGTGAAGTAGTGGTTAATTACTACAACATCTTTAACCTGACTTTGCCGTAAAGCTCTACTGTGGCGATTGACCCAACTGCGCTTCTTCTCGTTCTCGTGAAACTGCCTCGAACAGCGTAAAGTAAGCCACCACAGCAAGATTAGCGACAAACCAAAGGTCTTTAATAACGAACTGACCTAGGCGATTGACGATAGTCGTGCTGTTAAAAGTATCCGGCACAGTAAACAAAAACGTTTGTGTCATAAGAAAAACCGATAAACAAGCCAGTCCGCTCGCAATGATCATCGGCTTGTTCTTAGTAAAGATGCCCGCACCCAATAGCAGTGCAAAGAGGACATCAAACCCACCAATTACATTCGATGCCCCTTGAACGCTAAACACAGCATATAGCCACGACATAAACGGTGATGTTTCAACTAGCCCCACAATCGCATTAGCTTCAAACTCGAAAAACTTCATGCCTCCTATCCATAATAAGACCATGGCTACAGGAGCAAAGTTAAGGTATGTAAGTTGCTTGAGCGAAAATTTTTCGCGATAAAACAAGAATAGGAAAAGCGGTAATACTGCGAAGTACTTAATGATGCCTTGACCGCTGCCAATAATCGGGAAGCCCCCTAAATCGGCCATCCATCTCGTTGGTGATAATAACGTCAGTAATGGAATGGCAGTTACAAAAGCGGCATATAGTGTTACTGCTTTTGCTGAAACTAGGTTAAAACGTGCTGCAATGGTCATTAACGGTAGCAACAGCAACGCGATACCAGAAAAAGCACCAAGGGCACTCTGGCTCAACACAGTGCCTAACGAGTAGAAATTAAATGTAGCGATAAGTGCATTGGGGTTTGCACCCAGTAAAAATGTTAGGCCAAGAACTGCGAAGCTAAAAGTGAGCAATGCGGTGACCATGCTTTCGGTTTGGTTTAGTGTCATAAAGCGTCCGTAAATACTGCTAGTTTTGCGAAGTGTATGTAGAGACCCGTCGAGGTAGCACTAAAATTTCATAGGTTTGATAATTTATTAGGCATAGCGCAATAAGCAAATAAGGATTTATCGACAAAATAAGAACTTATCTAATAGCAGTTGTCATAGGTAGCAGAGGTCTTAAATAAATTAGGTCTTAAGTAGTGTAGGGCTTAAATGGTTTGGTTTTTAAATAGTAGTGGTTTAAAAAGTAAAATAAATTGAGAGAAAAAATGAAACAAACAAGCAGTAGAGCACATAAGCGTTTTGGAATCTGGTTAGTAGCAGGCGCGTGTGCAGCCTTGTCTGCTTGTGGCGCTCAGCCCCCAGAACCTATTGATGAGCCAATCGCGAGTGTTGAAGACGTCGAAAGATTAGAGCAAGTTGTTGACACCTCCTTGCCCTTGGTACAGCAAGCCTATTCCATCGAGTCTGAAAAAGTGTGCGACAAACAAGGTGGTAAGTGGAAGAAAGTAGGCCGACAGCAGGCTTATGCTTGTGTGCTACCAGCGAATGATGCTGGTAAAGCGTGTAGTGACAGCAGCGAGTGTGAAGTGGCTTGTGTTACAGGAAAAAATCAGGTAGAAGCCGGGCAAAAGGTCAGTGGCGTGTGTTTAGAAACTACTGACTTATTTGGCTGCAGAGCCTATGTGTCTAAGGGGATTGTGGAGCATACCCTATGTGTTGATTAAGAGGCGTTAAAGCTAACGGGCGTTGAATGATGCACATGCCAACGGCGGTGCGCTTCATCAACCAATAGTCAACTAACGTGCAGGAAAGTCGAGTCTGTCCAGTTCACTCGCCGTCTCATTACATTCGCCTAATAGGTGCAGCCTATCTTCGGTTTGATGTGTATCGATTTCTATATAGCCGGTTTGGCAATAACCTGTTTCATCCAATTTTTCATCAAGAGAGGCATAGAGTTGCTCTGTCATTCTCTCACCGCTATCTGACGATTTTTGTGATGAGCCTCCTCGGTTTTCTTGTCCACCACGGCCGCCACGACCACCACCTTCACCACGGCCTCCTCTGCCGCCGCCATCTTTAGCGCCGCCACCTTTACCGCCACCTGGTTGTTTCATTGAAGGAATGCTAAACGCGAAAAGCTTGGTGCCGTCTTGCTTGATCTTGGTCTCAAAATATATTTCATCCTTGTCTAAAGGTGGTGGCCTGTGGGCGCACGCACTCACAATTAAAGAGGTCGTTACTACTAATACTGTTCTTTTCATTTTATTTTACGCTTGTTTAAACCACGTTACTTTGAGGTTCAAAAGCGTCTATTGTTACAATATGCAGTGTAAGTTTTGAGTAAAGTATTTCCGACTTATTTGGGGTGTCCGTTGTTGATTGGATACCAAAGTTCAATGGCTATTTATAAATAAAAACCTACTTTTATTATAGAGAATATAAGAGTTAGCTAATGCCGTTGAATAAATTGAAGGTATTCATAATTTCAATACTTCTGTGTTTCGCACTTCATGTGAGTGAAGCGAATGCTCAAGATTTAACGAAATTAAGCCGCTACGATCAGGTAACATATAGAGCGATAACCCTCTGGTCGAATAATAATGAACAATTGAATAATGAGTTAAGCAAACAAATTAAGTCGTCAGGTCTCCCTCGGGATGACTCCTCGCTGGGGCTTATCTTTAAACACGTTATCTGGGAAGGTTTTAACGGAGATAAAGCAGTTGAAAACTGGTTTAGCCGTCCAAGCAGGCTAATTGATACGGATGATTGGGATGCCCTTAAAAGCCTAGATGCTGAACTTTATGCTGGAGTTCGATCGTACTTTATTTATTCGAGTTCGGCTAGACACGATGGAGATGAACAACAAGTAAGTCCAGCGATAGAAAAACTTAGACGCTTAAAATCTGAAATGCTCGAAGCCTCAAATAGTAAGGCTGTTGCTCTTGTAAGTGCATGGCTAGGCAATGAATTTCAATCAAAATCGCATATTGACGCATTAGTCGAATTTAAATATTCGTTTAATTATTTGAACGTTGAGAAAGAAGATTCGTTCAAAGCTATGCTAACTCAAAGAGAAATTGCAGCATATATAGCGAATATACTCATAGAGCTTCAGCTTTACTCTGAGGCCTTGCAGTACGCAGATTATATTCTATCGATAGTGCCTGTAAGTGAGCGATATTCTGTAGACTACATTGCTTCAGTCCAAGCATTGACCCAATTAGGGCGCTTTTCGGAAGCTTTAGCAAAATCAGAATCGGCTGTTGAATTAGCAACAGAGCAGGACGATACAGATAATCTGATTGTCGCATTAATACTTAATTTATCTGTATATACGCATTATATGACAGAAGCCGAAGTCGATAAAATAAGAGGTTTAGCTGGGCGAATAGCGGCTGTTGTTGATGCAAGTACTAGCAATAGCTCTTCGCCAATGATAGAGGCGTATATTCAGACAGCTCTAACTCTAATTGAAGCATTAGATGGTAATGACCCTGTCACATTCTCTGAGGAGATTGATACTCTTACTGAAAAATATGAGACTTGGTCAGCACTGCACCCCTCACCAACGGATATCAACCTAAGGCTTTATCAAAATCTCCAGAGAATTTATGAAGTAAAGGGAAACTACAAAAAAGCGTATCAATTCGCTACTAAATATCGGTCGCTAAAATTAGATAGAAACCAGCTTATCTCATCTTCAAATGCTAATCTCGGTAATGACTTTCTCTCAAAAGAAATTGAAATCACTGAACTTAAAAATATAAAAATTAATAGAGAAAAAGACCAATTGACCAACCAAGCTAATTTTCTAAAAAGTATATTGTTTGGCGGTTTGGCTATTATTCTAGGTTTCACCACGCTGTGGTACCGACGTCGACACAATATCTCAAAAGCCTTGGCTGACGTAGACTCTCTAACCGGTGCTTATACTAGAAGAGCTATCAACAGTTGGTTGACCTTTATCTCACCTGAACAGGTTAATTGTGCAGTCCTTTTAGATGTCGATCATTTTAAAAAAATTAACGACAACTATGGGCATAATTTGGGAGACGAAGTGCTCAAAACACTGAGTCAAATCATCATAAAACGCATACGTAAAATAGATCGCTTATGCAGGTATGGGGGAGAAGAGTTTTTGTTGGTTATACAAGCAACAGATATCTCTGAGGCGAGCGCAATAATAAATGTTATTCGAAAAGAGGTAGAGGGCATTGAGTACTGGGGAGAGCAGGAAGTACCATTTAACGTAAGCTTCTCTGCCGGTATTGTAACATTTAAAAGCACTGATAAGATTGAGTCAGTATTAGAGCGTGCCGATCATCTTTTATACGAAGCTAAAAGAACTGGAAGGGCAAAAACGTTAACAGAATAGCCTTGATAATGGGGCATATGTTTACGGTGCTATGCTTAGTTTAATAACCAATAATAGAGTAACCTCATTAAGGTCACTCTATGCCACCAACAGGGATAAGTTTCATGCTTTCCAATATCATTCGCTTTGCGAAAAACATTGTAGTGTCCTTAATTGCAATCTTTGTGTGTTTTGGTGTGCTCGACTTCTTGTGGCTTGGCGTTATTGCGGATGGCTGGTATCAAAGTGAAATGGCTCCTCTGCTTAGAAGTCAATTTATCACGTGGCCTTGGGTGGTTTTTTACCTTATGTATGGATGCGTGGTGTTTGTACTTGCTGTGGTGGCGAACAGAGATAAGTCGCTACTTTATGCTGGGATCGATGGCGCGCTTCTAGGGTTGGCCAGTTATGGCGCCTACAATTTAACGGCGTACAGCATTATTGAAGGTTTTACTTTGTTTATCATGTTGATTGATTGGGCGTGGGGGACGTGCCTAACCAGCGCAAGCGCTATGGCTGGCTGGTTAGGGTATCAACTGGTTAAGGAAAAGAGTAGCGAATAATTCGCTTTAACACGCTGGCGTATTGTTTTATAAAGCCGCCAGTGTTGTAGTGCATGCCGTGTTCTTTGAATACGGCTTCTACTTTGGGGGCCATTTCCCGGTAACGCCTTGCAGGAATATCAGGAAACAAATGGTGTTCTATTTGAAAACTCAAATGCCCAGTGAGAACGTGAAACAGATTTCCGCCCTTAATGTTCGAAGAGCCTAGTGCCTGACGATAGTACCACTGTCCTCGGGTTTCATTAGTACAATCTTCCTCTTTAAACGTTTCTACGTCGCCAGTGAAATGACCGCAAAAGATAATGGTAGAAGTCCATAAATTGCGTAATAAGTTGGCAATAAGGTTGCCGGTAAATACCCATAAAAATAACGGCCCAGCTAGCAACGGAAATAGCACGTAATCTTTGACTAACTGACGCGCACCTTTGCTAAAAAAACGTTTTTTTAGTTCGCTATGGGTAACCTGATTTTTGCGATTGTCTTTTTTCTTTCCAAAAAAGACACGCTCCGCAGCCATTTCGTGGTAAGACACGCCCCACTGAAACATTACGCTAAGCACGATATATGTCGCGAACTGCCAAAGGTTTTTTACCCGCCATCTAAAGTCGTTAGATAAGCGAAGCAAGCCATAGCCAAAGTCTCTGTCTTTACCAATAATATTGGTATAGGTGTGATGCTCGTAGTTATGGACTCGATTCCAGCTGGAACCGTCGCAAGCAATATCCCATTCGTAGCGTCTTGAGTTTATATGTTTATCATTCATCCAGTCATATTGACCGTGCATCACGTTGTGGCCTATTTCCATATTATCGAGAATCTTAGCCGTAGCTAAACTCAATACGCCGGCAACCCAAAGCAGCGGTTGAATGAACCCCAACATGAGTAGTATGCGTCCACTCCACTCGCAAACTCGCTGAATAAGAATAATGCGTCTAATATACGAGGCATCTTCTGTCCCCACTTTTCGTTTTACGTCGGCCTTAATTTCATCAAACTGAGCAGCGAGTAACTCATAGTTAGGCTTTTTTCCATTGCTCTTTGGCTGAGCTACTTGAATCTCCTGAGTTTTGTGCACCGGTAACTGTGCTTGCTCAGTGACTTCTTCACGATGCTGTGTGTCTATCGTAACGCTAGTGGTCATAATTGGATCTCCAAATCGGTAACAGCTTGTGACACACATAATTGGATAAGTTGCTCTGCGCTATCTGAAAGTTCGCCAGTGCGGGTATCTCTCACCACGCCGCGTTTTTTAACGCATTGGCACTGGTGACAAATGCCCATGCCACAGCCGTATGTTACGGGTTGTTCTGCTTGTTGAAGTTGTGAAAGTAGGGATTGCTGATTGTCGATAGTTAAAGTTTCGCCGTTGTGTAGCAACGAGAAGGTTTCACTTTGGCCGGGGCTGGAGCTGTTTATAGCTGGAAGCGCAGCAAAGTGCTCACTCGAAAGGGGCGCACTGATTAGCTCTGCAAAGCGCCTTGCCTGCTCGTACATAGCATTTGGGCCACATACTAACCAGTGTGCGTTAGCAAAGTAAGATAAATGCGCTTCTAAATCACCGTCTTTCTGCTTGGTTAAAATTGAATAAGAGAAGCTTTCGCAGCGCTTTTGGAAAGCTGACAATTCGTCAATCAGAACGTGTTCATTGGGCTTGGCGAAATAAAGTAAATGCACCGGTGTGTTATTGAGTTGTGCTTTTTCTATGACATCATCGAGCATTGCAATAAAAGGGGTTATACCCGAACCGCCGGCTATCATGAGAAGGGGCTTTTCAACTTTCGGCCATATAAATTCCCCCATTGGCGCCGAGATATTTACCCATTGGTTAGGTGGACAAGAATGGAGGTGAGGCGTTAGGGCACCTTGGTCTTTCACTTTTGTCACCAGACGTATGCATTTAGTTCGCCGATGAGTGTTTGCGCCACTTGCTACAGTAAAAACGCGAGTGGTGAGCCTGCCATTAATTTCTATGGTCAATGCGATATGCTGCCCAGCGGCATGCGTAGGCCAAGCCCGTTCAGGCTTAAGTACCACCTCAAGCATATCAGTGCTTAAGTTTTTTACCGCCACAATTCTGGCTCTGAAATAGCCGTCGCGCCAAGCAGGTTTAAATTGCTGCACCAGTACTTCCCAGTAGCCCTTCCAAGAGCCATGGTGAAGTATGCTATCAGTAAATTTATTTAGTAATAGTCTCAATGTAGAACTCACACCTATATTCTGTCTGAATATCTTTAATACAAAAGTGATGACAATATTTAAGCGTACAACTGTACTCTCATTCAGCGAACAAGTGTAAGCTTAAATTTTTCTGCGTCAAGAGTAGAGGTGTAAAAATTTAGGGTAACGTCGTCGAAATGAGCTAATATTTTTGCGAAAAATGCAAAAGTGCTTTGTTAGAAATACGGGTTCTGACCTAGCTTATAGGTCCTATATTTACTGCTATCTGAACGTTTACAATGCAAAGAAGCTGAAAGGACCGATTTATGAAATTATTTCAAACCGTATCGCTGGCTGGAAAAACGCTTAAAAACCGTGTTGTTATGCCGCCAATGACTCGCTCTCGCTCAACCCAGCCTGGTGATGTGCCCAATGCCTTAATGGCAGTTTATTACGCTCAGCGGGCAAGCGCAGGGCTAATCGTAAGCGAGGGCACGCAAATTTCTGTGCTCGGTAAGGGGTATGCGTGGACGCCGGGCATTTATACCCAGGCGCAAATCGAAGGCTGGAAATTGGTGACAGATAAAGTGCATGCAGCGGGTGGAGTGATGTTTGCGCAGCTTTGGCACGTGGGGAGAGTATCTCATCCTTCCAATACGGAGGGGCAGCAGCCGATTAGCGCATCGGCAATTCAAGCACAAGGAGTAAAGGTGTTCGTTGATGAAGACGGCAACCCGGGCTTTGTCGAGTCGGTAATGCCACGTGAAATGAGTATTAAAGATATAGACGCGGTGGTGGAAGAGTATCGCGTCGCGGCTCGAAATGCTTTGGAAGCAGGATTTGATGGTATCGAATTGCATTCGGCTAATGGTTATTTGCTTAACCAATTTATTGATTCTCAGAGTAATGCAAGAACAGATGAATACGGCGGGACTTTACAAAACCGTATTCGATTCTTAAAAGAAGTGGTGCGGGCCGTGTGTGAGGAAATTGGCGCTGATAAAGTAGGTGTACGTTTAGCGCCACTAACAACATTAAACGGGACAGTCGACGATAATCCTGAAGAGACCTATCTTGCCATTGCTTCCATGCTTAATAGTTTCAAGATTGGCTATATGCACATTGCAGAGGCCGACTGGGACGATGCACCGCAAATGCCAATATCTTTCAAGCAGTCTATTCGCGGAGCATTCAACGGTATACTGATTTATGCAGGAAAGTACGACAAAGCGCGTGCCGAAAGCGCGCTGTCAGAAGGATGGGCAGATATGATTGGTTTTGGTCGTCCTTTTGTCGCTAATCCAGATCTACCGCATCGGTTAGCTAACGATTTGCCACTAAATGAGCATAAACCTGATACTTTATTTGGTGGTGATGAAAGAGGTTATACGGATTATTCGTTTGCCAAATAGACCTTCAATCGGCAGACGTTTAAAGAGTACATAGAACAAAAAGGGGCGCCGCCCCTTTTTGTGTGATTGTTGTTTTTGAAGATGCTTGCAGCTAAATACAGAAATTTTATACGTATCTGAGCTTGCTTAAAAATTACGGTTTCGATATAGCCAAGCAGCTATTCCGCTCCCCGCTATCAGCATCGAAGCTATTACCCACAATTTTGAAATTGGCGTTCCATTCGGGCATTGCAGTGCCATGGTCGCGCCAGCTAAATTCTGGCAGTCGAACAGTTGGCCTAATGCCAATACCAAAAGCCCAAGCAGCACGCCGATAACAGCATATGAAAAATTATTTAGCGACATACCTTTCCTATTGCGTTTCCATTTGTCGAGTATCACGATTCCAAGGCCGCAATGCACAGTTGTAATAAGTGATTGCATTAAACCGGTGCAGTAGTCACAGGGTTTGTAAAGCATATAGCGCTTTATAACTTTTATCTTATGGGTATTGGCGGTAAAACCAATACTGGCTGCAAGCCGTTAAACGGTAAAATTGTTCATTTTATCTTTAGTGCTCAAAAAGTGTTCGCATAACCAGGTAAAATCAGCGTCGCAATATTTACGCCAACCCCTATCAAAATTCCTCTAAATTCGGTACTATCCGCGGTCTTAAATTTTTAACGAAATAAGCGGACTATGTTTGAAATAAACCCCGTTACTAATGCGATAAAAGATATCCGCGAGCGCACCGAAGCGCTTAGGGGGTATCTTTGACTTTGATGCAAAGTCAGAGCGTTTAGAAGAAGTTAGCCGAGAGTTAGAAAGCCCTGACGTTTGGAACGAGCCAGACAGAGCACAGGCGCTTGGCAAAGAAAAAGTGGCCCTAGAGCAAATCGTAGAAACGATCCACAAGCTCGACCAGGGAACTGAAGACGTTGAAGGTCTTGTCGAATTGGCCGTTGAAGCCGAAGATGAAGATACCTTTATTGAGGCACAAACTGAGCTTGAAGGCTTAATTGAGCAGCTAGAAGTGCTTGAGTTTCGCCGCATGTTCTCCGGTCCTAACGATGAAAACGATTGCTATATTGATATTCAGTCGGGCTCTGGTGGTACAGAAGCACAAGATTGGGCCAATATGTTGCTGCGCATGTATTTGCGTTGGGGTGAAGCCCACGGTTTTAAAACTGAACTGATTGAAGTATCAGACGGTGATGTAGCCGGGATTAAAAGCGCAACTTTGCGTATTCAGGGCGAATATGCGTTTGGGTGGCTACGTACGGAAACAGGTGTTCACCGCTTGGTACGTAAATCACCGTTTGACTCGGGCAACCGCCGTCATACGTCGTTTTCATCAGCGTTTGTATATCCAGAAATTGATGATGACATCGATATTGAAATTAACCCGTCTGATTTACGTATAGACACGTATCGCGCATCGGGCGCGGGTGGCCAGCACGTTAACAGAACGGACTCTGCGGTACGTATTACTCACGAGCCGACGGGCATTGTGGTGCAGTGTCAGAACGACCGCTCGCAGCACAAAAACAAAGATCAGGCGATGAAGCAGTTAAAAGCCAAACTTTATGAGTTTGAACTGCAAAAACAAAACGCCGAAAAACAAGCGATGGAAGATAGCAAGTCTGATATCGGCTGGGGAAGTCAAATACGCTCTTATGTATTAGACGACTCTCGCATTAAAGATTTGCGCACTGGCGTGGAAACACGCAACACTCAAGCCGTGCTAGATGGCGACTTGGACAAATTTATTGAAGCCAGCCTGAAATCTGGGCTGTAAACCGAACAACGAAGTGAAAGGTTATGACTGACCAACAAACAGACGATAACAAATTGATTGCAGAGCGCCGTGCAAAGCTAAGCGCTATTCGCGAGCAGTGCCGTGCAAACGGTTTCCCAAACAGCTTCCGTCGCGAAAACTATGCGGATGAGCTTCAAGCTAAGTTCGGTGAATTCGACAAAGAAACGTTGCAAGAACAGGGTAACAAAGTAAGCATCGCTGGCCGTATTATGGCTAAGCGTGGTCCTTTCATGCTGCTTCAAGATATGACTGGTCGCATTCAGGCATACGCGGATAAAGACACGCAAAAAGCCCTCAAAGCAAAATATGGTGCACTAGATATTGGTGACATTATTGGCGTGGCGGGTGACCTACATAAGTCAGGTAAAGGCGATCTTTACGTGAACATGGAGCAATACGAGTTGCTCACCAAAGCACTTCGTCCATTGCCAGAAAAATTCCACGGTCTGAGCGATCAGGAAACGAAATATCGCCAGCGCTACGTTGACTTGATCACAAGCGAACAAACCCGCAAAACCTTCATGATCCGTAGCAAGATTGTAAACGGTATTCGTAATTATCTTACCGAGCGTGACTACCTTGAAGTAGAAACGCCAATGCTACAGGTTATTCCTGGTGGCGCGACCGCGAAGCCGTTTGTGACTCACCACAATGCGCTAGACATCGATATGTACCTGCGTATTGCACCAGAGCTTTACCTTAAGCGCCTAGTGGTTGGTGGTTTTGAGCGCGTGTTCGAAATTAACCGTAACTTCCGTAATGAAGGCTTATCAACCCGTCACAACCCAGAGTTTACTATGCTTGAGTTTTACCAAGCGTATGCAGACTACAACGACCTGATGAACCTTACAGAGGATATGCTGCGCACGCTGGCAGAAGATATTCTTGGTACAAGCATTATCAAAAACACAACTAAAGACGCTGAAGGTAACGTAACGTCTGAAGTTGAATACGACTTTGGTAAGCCGTTTGACCGCTTAAGCATGGGCGAAGCTATTCTTAAGTACTGGCCAGAAGCTAACGAGGAAGCCATCCGCGACCCAGAGGCGAACCTTAACGCGCTTAAAGCGATGGCAAAACAGCTCCACATTAAAGAGCCTGAAGTTGACGGTATTTGGGGTGCAGGTAAGTACCTTTGCGAAATCTTCGAAGCGACAGCGGAAGAGAAACTTATCCAACCTACGTTTATTACAGAATATCCGTGGGAAGTATCGCCGCTTGCGCGCCGTAACGACAACAACCCATTCATTACCGACCGCTTTGAATTCTTCGTAGGTGGACGTGAATTAGCGAATGGCTTTAGCGAGCTTAACGACCCAGAAGATCAGGCGGAACGTTTTGCCAAGCAGGTAGAAGAAAAAGACGCTGGTGACGATGAAGCCATGCACTTTGACGATGATTACATTCGCGCGCTTGAATATGGTTTGCCGCCAACAGCGGGTGAAGGTATCGGAATTGACCGCTTAGCTATGCTATTTACTGATAGCTCAACGATTAAAGACGTTATCTTGTTCCCACACATGAAGCCTCAAGCGCCAAAAGACGCACAAGAAGCGGGCGAACAAGAGTAAAAAGTAAGAGTAATAAAAAAGAGCGTCGACCTGCTTATGTATAAGTAAGTCTGCGCTTTGCTTAAAGGCTGAGCGCCTTAACACGCTCTACTAAAAGGGTATTCTCGGGAACGGGAATACCCTTTTTCTTTGCCATTTCCACAATATAACCATTGATGGCATCTATTTCTGTTTGCCTACCGTGGGCCACATCCTGATGCATGCTTGAATAGTTTTCTCCGGTCGCTTTGGCTACCGACAGCACGTTTTCATGAACTGATTTTGCATCAAAATCTAGCCCGTAAGCATCCGCAACCTGGGTGAATTCATTGCAAATTCCGATACGGCTTTGTTCAAATTCAGCATCAATAATGTACTTATTTTGAATATTGTGAAGCGCCGTTAATGGGTTAATTACTGCATTAACCGACAGCTTCGTCCACAACGCTTTTAGGATATTACTTTGGTATTGCACAGGAGGGAATGCGTCATGTAATGCGGCAATTGCGCTGGCAAGCTTGGGCTTTTTTTGTGAGAGGTCTGACAGCGTGTCAGGTGGTGGTCTATCACATGTAGGCGCGTAAATTTGGGGCGCGCCAATTTGGGTTGAGCCAACGCCAGTATACTTAACATGAAAATCGCCGCTCGACGCGCTTACTTTTAACGCGCCATGACTGGTTGTGGCAAGCAGCAGCGGATAGTCACAGCCTAACAGCTCTGTTGCGGCCTCAAGCCCGCCCATACCGTTGTGAAGCAGTACTACTGTAGGTTGTTGTGTGAGATAGGGAAGCCACTGCAATAAGGCTGCTTTAAGTTGATATACTTTTAGGGGGAGTATCAGCACATCGGTTTCTGCCAGCGTGACAGGTTCAAACTTGGCAGGCTTGAGCATGGTGGTTTGACCATCTTGCCATTGTGCCCATGACGGCATGCTTTTTCTATTTCTGGGGTAGCAGTCATACGGCACGCCGTTTTTCTGGGCGCTCGCAGCAATTAGGCTTCCTATGGCACCGCCGCCAACTATATGTAGTTTACCCATTAGCATCTATTAAACATTCAAAGTAGCTTCTATTTTATTATGACTATTGGCACCTATTAAGCATGTAGCGCATTTTTCCTAGCGCACCGGCATAAAGCGTGCGGGCAGAGAAGGCCATGGATAAGTTTCTGGTGCATTAAGCCCGTTGTACCAAGTCTGCACATCGGCTTCGTTGATTGCTTCACCTGTATCGAAAGGTGCAGTAACTGCTAATTCACCAGAAGACAAAGGAAGGTGCAAATGCCATGCATGAAGATACAGCCTGTCTGATGCCTCACCCCCATATAGTGTATCACCGAGAATTGGCGCGCCGATACTTTTGAGCGCCACGCGAATTTGATGGGTTTTCCCCGAGTGAGGTTTAACGATAAAACCGCGAGTTCCGGGCTTTGCCGCGTTACTGAAAAACTGGGTGATGGCGGGGTTTTCCTGAGTCTTTAGAAGGATACGTTGCCCACCTCGACGATTTTTCATATCGCCGATTATCATACCTTGTTTCTTTTTAGGTTTTTGAGCGCTCAAGGCTAGATAGTATTTATTTACACGTCTAGATGAGAAGAGCGCGCCGATTTCGGCGGCTGTTTGGCTGTTTTTGGCAAGGCATAAACAGCCTGATGTACCAGTATCTAAGCGGTGGCACAGATGCAATTCTGTTAGTGTAAGCTGTTTTTTAAGAAGCGAGACTAATCCATCTGTTCTTGAATCTGTCTGTGCAGTTGAACTCAGGTTTTCACAGGGTGTTATCGTTTCATTACCTTCTTTAATTACGCCATTTTCATCAACAGCATCGTGCATGGCAATGCCTACAGGCTTGTTAACAATGAGGACGTTATCGTCCTCAAAAATAATTGGAATAGCTTGCACTAGCTATTTTCTAACTCAGAAATGGCCTCTTCGTAATCAAGCTCGTCAACCGCATCAACGATAGCTGCACGCTTTTCTTGAGGCAAAGCAATGGCATCAAGCCAATAATCTAGTTTGTCTTGTGCGATGAACTCACTGGCTTTTAGCGCAGCCAGTAATTGCTTTCTGGCTTGCTCAGCTGCGGCTCCAGTCGCTTGGGTTGACGACGGTGCTTCTGTTTCGGGCTCCTGAATTAGTGCATCTACCGCAGCGATCGTTTCATTGAGCAGACCTAAAAATACGGGATATTCATCAGCTACGCGATTTTCATTTCTAAAAGCGCTTTCTACTGGCTTGCTAGCATTATGTAGAGCAAACAGCCCCAGATTACCTGTTACGCCTTTTAGGGTATGAACAAGAGAGTAGGCTTCGTTAAAGTCGCCTTTGGCAATATGGGCTTGCAAACTGGCATCAAGAGTACGGTATTCATCGGTGAATTTGCCTAGTAAAGTAAACAAAAGTTTTTTGTTCCCGCTCAACTGAGACATTCCGAAATCAATATCGAGTACTGTTGTTGACTGATCCATGCGCTTATCCTTATTTAGCCACTTGTTTTTTGTATCAAATGGAGATCATTGATTATTTCATACATCACGTCTGCCGATTACATTGGCCAAAACGTAGTATATGAAGACTTCATCGCGTCAGTGTATTTCAGAAATACATAAATTAATACAATCATAACAAAGTCCAAACAGGTAAAGCGCTAAAAAGTCTGGTAATCTTCGGAAATTCGCTATTGCAAAATACGGCTCACGTTATCAGTGCCTTCTCAATTTAATTTTGTAGTGAAAAAGCGTTGTTATTTTAAAAGGAATCATCATGTCAGGAAAACTGACCCTACGTACTTTAAGTCTCACAATAGGTGTAATGTTTGTTGCGGCATGTCAGCACGTGTCAATAGAACAATCTAAGAACGAAGCGACGTCTCAAGAACTTGCAACAACCGCCGTATCCATACCCTATGAAAAGTATAAGCTAGAGAACGGCCTTACCGTTATTCTTCATGAAGACCACTCAGACCCGCTGGTCCATGTAGATGTTACTTATCATGTAGGTTCTGCGAGGGAAGATATAGGGAAATCTGGCTTTGCACACTTCTTCGAACATATGATGTTTCAAGGCTCTAAGCACGTTGCTGATGAGCAGCATTTTAAAGTTATTACCGAGTCTGGCGGTAATCTGAACGGCACCACAAATACCGACCGCACTAACTATTTTGAAACTGTACCGGCTAATCAGTTAGAAAAGGTGTTATGGCTAGAATCAGATCGTATGGGCTACCTGCTAGAAGCCGTAGATCAAACCAAGTTTGAAAACCAAAGAGAGACCGTTAAGAACGAACGGGCACAGCGAGTAGATAACCAACCTTATGGGCTGCGTTTTGAACTCAATGGCGAGGCACTATACCCAGAAGGCCACCCTTACTCCTGGATGACCATTGGTTATGTTGAAGACTTAGACCGAGTTAATGTTAATGATTTAAAAGCGTTTTTTAAACGCTGGTACGGTCCTAACAATGCCGTTCTCACCATTGGTGGTGATATCGACGTTGCCAAAACCAAAGCGTGGGTTAATAAGTATTTCGGTGAAATTCCAGCGGGTCCTAAGGTAGAAGAACCTAAGCCTCAGCCCGCGATGCTTAAAGAAACGCGCTATATTACTTTAGAAGATAAAGTGCATCTTCCGCTTCTGCAAATTACTTATCCCACCGTATATGGTCGCCATGAAGATGAAGCGCCGCTTGATGTGCTCGCTGATATTTTGGGCGGCGGAAAAACATCATTGTTCTACAAAAATTTAGTGAAAGAAGGCATTGCAGTACAAGCAGTGGTATCTCATCCTTGCCGTGAACTTGCCTGTGAATTCCAACTTTTAGCGCTAGCAAATCCTGCAAAAATCACTTCTTTGTTAACGCTACAGAATGTGCTGAATGAAACTCTCAAAGAGTTTGAGCAGCGTGGTGTAACGTCAGACGATTTAGCCCGTACAAAAGGGCAAATAGAGGCTCGCACCGTGTTTGGTTTGCAAAGCGTTTCCGGCAAAGTCTCTGCGCTTGCTGCGAATGAAACTTTCTATCAAACGCCAGACCTGATTGCTGAAGACATTGAGCGCTACAATGCAGTGACAGCTGAAGACGTAATGCGCGTTTATAAAAAGTATATTAAAGACGCAAATAGCGTTGTATTGAGCGTCGTGCCAAAGGGACAGGTCTCGCTTGCTGCGGCTGAACAAAATTTTGAGCGCCCTATAAGAAACATAGACGTTGAAACTGTGAAGGTCACTGATGAAGAAGTGTTCAGTAGCGCACCATCTAGTTTTGATAGAAGTGTTATGCCTGTAGCTGGTGAAGCGCCAGTCGTTGATGTGCCTGACTACTGGGAGGCTGAACTTGCTAACGGAATTGAAGTACTCGGTGTAACCAGCACAGAAACGCCTACGGTAACGCTAACTATAGGTATGGACGGTGGCATGTTGCTAGACCCAGAGGGTAAAGCGGGTACAGCTTACCTAACGGCACTGCTCATGAACGAGACAACAAAAAACTACAGTAACGAAGAACTGGCCAGTGAACTTGCTAAATTAGGCAGTGCTATACGTTTTAGTACCGCAGGAAGGTACTCGCAAATTTATGTATCTACACTCACTAAGCATCTAGATGAAACGCTGACACTGTTAAAAGAAAAGCTGTTCAACCCAGCGTTCAGCGAAGAAGACTTCGCGCGTATGAAAGAGCGGGTGATACAAGGACTGCAGCAACAAGCGCAAACCCCTTCTAGCCTAGCGCGACGAGCAAGAGATCTTATCTTGTTTGGCGATGAAAATCGCGTGAGTTTGCCGGATGAAGGCACACTGGAAACCGTTCAAAACATTACGCTTAATGATGTTAAAAGTTTTTACGCTAACTACTATTCACCCGATAAGGCGAGTATTGTTGCCGTTGGCAACCTGTCTAAACAATCCATGGTCAACACGCTCGATTTTATTGGGCAGTGGCAAGGTAAAACTTATGAGTTTGCTGATTACAGTGAATTTCCAAAGTATGATGAAAATCAAATTTTCCTGATAGATAGTCCTGAAGCCGTACAGTCAGTGGTTTATATTGTCGATAGAAGCTTACCTTTTGACGCAACAGGCGATCACTTCAAATCTCGGCTTATGAACTTCCCATTAGGCGGCGCTTTTAATAGTCGCATTAATTTAAATCTGCGAGAAGATAAAGGTTTTACTTACGGTGCTAATAGCGGTTTTGTCGGTGGTAAAACACTCGGGTGGTTCGAAGTGAGTACAGATCTTACAGCGGTCAACACCGGTGAGGGTATCACAGAAATCTTGAAAGAGATCAATCGCTACCGCACCGAGGGCGTAACAGAAGAAGAAATCGCGTTCATGCGTAATGCATTTACGTTAAGTGATGCACTTGAGTTTGAAACACCAACCAGTAAAGCGCGTTTCTTAAGACAGTTATTAAGCTATGGTCTAGAAAAAGGTTATCGAGAAGAGCAGCTAGACATAATTAACCACATAGACAAGAAAACGATAGATGCGTTGGCAAAGCAATATTTGAATCTAGACAAGATGCAAATTATTGTAGTGGGCGACAAAGCAAAAATTTTACCCCAGTTAAACGCGCTATCGATGCCGATTATCGAGTTGTCAGTAGAGAGTAACACCCGAGAAACGTTAAACTGATAGATTAATTTTTATTGAATTTATACTATTGTCCCCCATAACTGGGGGCAATATTGACATAACGGACCACCATTTTGACTGTAGACTTATCCCGTTTTGAAGCGCGCATAGCTGCGCTAAAGTCACCCGAATTTCTCGCCGCGCTTAAAGATATTAAGCGCGGAGTTGAGCGCGAAGCCCTGCGTATCAATCCAAATGGTACGCTGGCACAAACTCCTCATCCAAAACCATTAGGTTCGGCGCTTACCCATGATTCAATAACCACTGATTTTTCTGAATCTCTGCTTGAATTTATTACGCCACCAGAGAGCAGCGCTGCTAAAACAATTTCTCAGTTAAAAGATATCCATAAGTTTGTTATTAACAATATTGGTGACGAGCAAATTTGGCCGCTAAGTATGCCTTGCTTCATTCAAGATGAAGCCGAGATTCCTATTGCTTATTTTGGTGAGTCGAACGTTGGTAAAATGAAACGTGTTTATCGTATTGGCCTTAAAAACCGCTACGGAAGCATGATGCAAGCCATAGCTGGCGTTCACTTTAACTTTTCATTGCCAGACAGTTTTTGGAAGCTGTGGGCAGAGCTCAATGGTAACGCGTATTCACAAGATCAAATTTCTTCGGATTACTTTGGTTTAATTCGCAATTACCGCCGTCTATGTTGGCTAATTCCCTATTTATATGGAGCGTCCCCTGCGCTGTGTGGCTCATTCTTGAAAGGAAAGCAACATGCACTTCCGTTTAGGAAAGTTGGTAAGGGTACTGTATATATGCCTTATGCAACCTGTTTGCGGATGAGCGATTTAGGGTATACAAGCGCAGAGCAGTCTTCACTTAAGATTTGCTACAATCAGCTAGATAATTACGTCAAGCTACTACGTGATGCTATGAACACTCCGTCTTCTCGGTTCAGCCAGTTTGCTGCAGGAGAAGAAGGGAATTATCAGCAATTAAGTCGCAACATTATTCAAATAGAAAATGAGTTGTACTCGCCGATACGTCCTAAGCAGCCAACCCAGTCTATGGAGAAACCCACAGACGCACTAGTGCGCCGCGGTATAAGCTATATTGAAGTTCGTGCCTTGGATGTAAATCCATTTTCAGCAATAGGTATCTCACAGACTCAGTTTGATTTCTTAGATGTGTTTTTAGTGTCGTGCTTGCTCATGCCAAGCCCAGAACTAGACGAAACACAGCTTAAAGAAGCGAAAGAAAACATGAACAAGGTCGTACTTGAAGGACGTAGCCCGGAGCTGCTGCTTCAAAACGGCGGTGAAGACATTTCTCTTCCCAACTGGTGTACTTCATTATTCAGTTCATTTGAGCAAGCCGCGGAACTTCTCGACTTAGCTAACGATACATCTCGTTATTCGCAAGCGGTTAAAACTGAATTTGAGAAAGTGCAGAACCCAGAGTTAACACCGTCTGGAAAATTACTTTCCACTTTGATAGAGAGCGACAAAGATAATGGCGTGCTAGGCTTAGAGTTAGCCCAGGCCTATCAAGCTGAGATGAAGTCTTTCGAGTATACCGATACAGATGCTGCAGGGTTTGCTGCGCAAGCGGAGACGTCGTTTGCAGCGCAGAAAGAAATAGAAGCTGCTGACACTAAAGACTTCGATACTTTTATTCGTGACTATTTCGCTGAGCCTCCAGCAAAAAAAAATGCCTGACATAAGTCAGGCATCGAAGGGTTCCAGGGAAACACACATTTTACTAGAACATTAATTAAGACAAGCTATGAACCAAAAGTTCAAAAAATTGGTTGTTTTTTTATCAACACTCATCGTTCTTTTTCCTCTGCTTATCGCTGGATGTGCAACTACGCCTCCTAAAGACATCAGCAATTTGTGCGAAATATTCTATGAAAAAGACGATTGGTATGATGCAGCTGCCGATGCAAGAGATAAATGGGGCGTGCCTATTCATGTACCCATGGCCATGATGTATCAGGAAAGTTCCTTTCGCCATGATGCGCTTCCTCCTCGTGATTATGTGTTCTTCGGGCTTATTCCGTGGGGACGGGTGAGTTCAGCTTATGGGTATTCACAAGCGAAAACGCCTACGTGGTCTGACTACATGAGGGAAACCAATAACAGTGGTGCAGATCGTGATGATTTCGAAGACGCTATCGACTTCATGGGCTGGTTTATTTACAAGTCGCAAAAAGTGAACGGCATTTCTAAATGGGACGCTTACGCCCAATACTTAAATTATCACGAGGGCTGGGGCGGATATAAGCGCAGAAGCTATGACCGAAAACCATGGCTTAAAAAAGTCGCGTCAAAAGTTAAAGCACGTTCATTACGCTATGCTACTCAACTTAAAACCTGCGAGGAAGACTTGCAGAAAGGTTGGTTTATGAAGCTGTTTAGTTAAAACATAAACTACAAAATCAAAACGCGGCATTTAGTCGCGTTTTTTTGTGCTTTGAAATACTTTTCAAAAAGGTAAGAGAACAAGTTTGATTAGAAAAAAAATGAGGGATAGACGGGCGTCTATCCCTCAGCGACGCTAAGCCAAGACCGTTTTTTTAACTCACGTCGAACAGGCATCTACAAGATATTGTAAATGAGAATGATTTTCAATACATTTTTTTACGAAAAGGCCATATTCAATGTCAAAGTATTAAGCAAAAAATTATCTGTGTCTTATACTTTTCGAGTGGAGGAAAGTATGGACAGAGAAAAATTTAAGGCGCATGGAGAAGTTCGCGCGCAGTTTCTAGAGGCCAAGGGCATATTATTTATTGACCTTGTAGGCCCGTTCAACCTTGAATTTATGCAAAAATATGAGGGGGTAGTAGGGCTCGAAAGAAAGAAAATTGACCAACCGTGTTGGGGGAGTCTGGTAAACGTACATGGTTTAGCGTTGGCCCCGATGGAAGCGACAATTTCAGGTCAAGCCATTGTGGCGAAGGCAACCTCCACCGGATTAATTGCTACCGCGATTGTGTTACACGAATCTGAAGGGAAGGCGCTACAGAAAATATTTTGGTCGAGAGTTTATGCGTCTTCTCAGCTTCCTTACAAATATTTCGACGCTACTGAAGAAGCGGAAGCATGGCTCAGCGATAAGTTATTTATATCTACGCAGGCCTGCAAAATAGACCAACGCGCCCGCGTTAAAGAGTAATGACTTTACATAAGTTATTTCTGGGTTTAATAAAGCCATAAAGTATTGATCTTAGTTAAGGCGGTTGCCTTAACTATTCTACAGGCTTAACAGGAGGTAGCCATGGTAGGAAGTCAGCACCAATATCGTTTTTTCAATGTGAATAACGTGCTTTTTGATATACCAAGCAATGTTTATGATGATAGAGCGGTTGATGGATGGTTTAAAAATATATCGCGAGCGGGACAAAAGCTCGATGAATGGGTCATTTTTTCTATTCCTGATAAAAGTTTAACTATTACCCATACGGCGGCGTCTCAACTTTGTTCCAGGCTTCCCTTTCTTCGAACTTATGGATGTCGTGGTTTTCTTTTACTTGCCAATCATGTCAACGCGAAAATTTTTCAACATAGCCTGCGAGCAGTTCCTCCCAACTTTGAAATCCAAGTTAGCGAGTCGATGGAGAAACTCTGCCGAAATGCAGAAGCACTGCTTGGTAGAGAGGGAGATCTGAATTTATTCAATCGTTACAAGTAAGCATTTAATCACGCTCATTATGACAAGGCTTTAAATACTTTGAATGGGAAATAGAGACCTAGTATCGATAGCATTTTGACTCAGATCAACAAATTATCGCGCCGTTGAAGTGCTGGAAATAGGGTTTGATCTAGATCACATTATTTAGACCGCGCCTCTTCTATTATTAACGTAGTTGAAGAGGAGACAAATTATGTTGTGGACGATGATGAAAGATCCTGTGGTATGGGGCTCACTATTAGGTATAGGTATTATTGTAGCGATGATGATGTATTACACCTATCTCTTTATGCACAATAGCGCTGATGAGAATAAATAAGCGTTAGCGCTTGTTGTTCTGAAGCGGGATATCGACCAGCACTAAAAGCGCTGCTTGCCCGCCATATTCTAGCGGAGCTTGATGAAAAGCGCGCACGTGCGGATGCTGAACAAGGTAATGAGGCAGGGCGGCTTTCAGTACGCCCTGACCAAAGCCGTGCATTACGCAAACACAGTCTATTAGCTCTTTTCTTGCCGTATGAATAAGCGCGGCTAGTTCCATTTTTGCCATTTCACGGGTAAGGCCGTGTAAATCCAACGTCATTTCTGGCGAGTAATCTCCGCGACGCAGCTGTTTTAAAATATGTGTAGATTCGCCCTCTTGGCAAAAACGCATAGGACCTTCTTGAGGCAGCGCCGCTTGGTACATATCGGAAAAGTCGAAACTCGCCGCTAATTGCTTACTGTGCTTTAAATGCTTACCTTTTATTTGCTGAGACTTTTTAAACAACTCAACTTGCTTATTGGGCTCAATTTTATCTTGTGATAAAGGCGTTACACCCTTCATAGCATCGGTAAATGAGAAGGTTTCTTCCTCCGCATTTATATCGCTAGCTTTTCTATGCCTCGCCTGATTAGTTTGGCGTTTAGGTTCAGAAAGCTGCTTCTTCAATGCTTTAAGTTCTTTTTTAAAGGTTTTCATCAGCAATAGGTTTGGTCAATAAACTCGAGTTAAACAATACAAAACGCCTAAATTATAACGAATAGAAAGATTCGGGACGTAGTTAATTATGTGAATCGGTATGAAGTTTGGGTATGATACCAGCTTTGAAATTTTTGATGTACCCAAACGCCATGACCGATAAGTTCTACCTTGAAGAAGCCATTGAAGATCTGCATACCTTGTTAGATATGACACGGTGGGCAACCAGCCGTTTTAATGATGCAGCCTTGTACTTTGGCCATGGTACTGACAACGCGTGGGACGAAGCTACTAACCTTGTAATGCAGGCACTGCATTT
This sequence comes from Alteromonas sp. KUL150, assembly GCF_009811475.1. NCBI lineage: Bacteria > Pseudomonadati > Pseudomonadota > Gammaproteobacteria > Alteromonadales > Alteromonadaceae > Alteromonas > Alteromonas sp. KUL150. The sequence continues at coordinate 180,185 of NZ_BLIJ01000028.1, read as the reverse complement.
ACCTCATCCGATTTTAGAGCAGGCGGGTGAGAATGTTTTAAATTCCCGTTTGACGAAAAGCGAGCGCGAGAAAATTGCAGAGCTTGTTTTAAAGCGTGTACAAACGCGCATGCCATTGCCATATATTACTAATGAAGCTTGGTTCTGCGGTATGCCATTCTACGTAGACGAGCGAGTGCTTATTCCTCGTTCGCCGTTCGCTGAACTTATCCAAAATGAGTTTGCCCCGTTTGTGGAGAACGCGCCTACTAGTATTCTTGACATGTGCACAGGTGGAGCATGTATTGCTATCGCGCTTGCTCACGCGTATCCAGAAGCGCAGGTGGATGCGGTAGATATCAGCACAGATGCGTTGGAAGTGGCCGATATCAATATTCAGGAGCATGGTCTTAGCCACCGTGTTTATCCCATTCAGTCTGATTTGTTTTCAAGTTTAGAAGGGCAGAAGTACGACCTTATCGTATCGAACCCGCCTTATGTTGATGCAGAAGACATGGCTGACCTGCCAGAAGAGTATCACCACGAGCCTGAACTGGCCCTTGCCGCCGGTGAAGATGGCCTAGAACTTGTTGATATCATGCTCAAAGAAGCACCAACATACCTCAATGATGGCGGCTGGATATTTGTTGAAGTTGGGAACAGCGAAGTGCACATGAGCGAACGTTTCCCGGGTTTGGAAGTCATTTGGCTAGAGTTTGAAAATGGCGGTTCAGGTATTTTCGCGGTACGCAAAGACACATTAGTACAGTATTTTAGTAGTAAGGATTAATAGTTAATTATGTCAGGTAACAGCTTCGGAAAACTTTTCACTGTAACCACGTTTGGTGAAAGCCACGGCATTGCGATAGGCGGTGTAGTAGACGGTTGCCCTCCAGGACTTGAGATTACAGAAGAAGACCTTCAAGTTGATTTGGATAGACGTAAGCCGGGTACTTCACGTTACACCACGGCGCGAAGAGAAGATGACGAAGTACAAATTCTATCTGGCGTATTTGAAGGTAAAACTACAGGTACAAGCATTGGCTTATTGATTAAAAACAAAGATCAGCGAAGCCAAGACTACGGTAATATCAAAGATCGTTTTCGTCCTGGGCATGCCGACTATACCTACGATCAAAAATACGGTAGCCGAGATTATCGCGGGGGCGGTCGTTCGTCAGCCCGCGAAACAGCGATTCGCGTAGCCGCTGGCGGTATTGCTAAGAAATATTTAAAAGAAGTGCACGGTATAGAGGTGTTGGGCTATTTGTCTCAGCTTGGCCCTGTCACCGTTGATAAGGTTGACCACAGCGTAACCAACACCAACCCGTTTTTCTGCCCAGATGAATCTAAGCTTGAAGCACTTGATGAATACATGCGCGACCTTAAAAAATCTGGTGACAGCATTGGTGCTAAAGTGTCAGTGGTAGCGAAAAACGTACCCGTCGGCCTAGGCGAGCCTGTATTTGACAGGCTAGACGCTGAAATTGCCCACGCCATGATGGGCATTAACGCGGTAAAAGGCGTGGAAATTGGTGACGGCTTTGATGTCATAAACCAGAAAGGTAGTGAGCACCGCGATACGCTTACCCCTGAAGGCTTTACGTCTAATCACGCAGGTGGCGTACTAGGCGGCATCTCTACTGGCCAGGATATTGAAGTGCATATGGCACTTAAGCCGACCTCGAGCATTTCTGTTCCGGGCAAAACCATTAATAAAGACAATGAAGAAATTGATATTGTCACGAAAGGCCGTCACGACCCGTGCGTGGGCATTCGTGCAGTGCCAATTGCCGAAGCCATGCTGGCGATAGTATTGATGGATCATTTGCTGCGTCACCGTGCGCAAAATGCAGGCGTGCTTTCGACCACTAAGCCCATTGCTGGTCAGGCATAGCGTTTTTTTACTATCAACGCAGCAACCCTAATACCGCAACAATTACACGGATTAAAAACGCGCAGTATTAACCTTGTGTTGCGCTAATTATTTTCACCATTCGCCACTGCCAGTTTTGTGCTAGTGGCGTTTTTGCATATGGAGATGTGAATTGTCACACAATGGCCTAAAGAATACTGAAAGCGCTGGTGCAAACACCGTAAATAGCGCAGCAAGTAGCAAAACGGCACTCTTTATTCTTGCTATCACCTACTGGCTTTATTTCGGGCAGCTTGGTGTACTTGTACCCTATTTAGGAATCTTTCTTGATGGGCGGGGCTTTTCTTCGGCAGAGATTGGGGAGCTTTTTGCCGTCATCACCCTCGCGAGAATACTAGGGCCGGGACTGTGGGCGGGCGTAGCAGATAAAACAGGTAATGCTATTGGTGTTATGCGCTTGGGCTGCTTCCTTACCGTATTGACGTTCAGTTCGGTGCTCTACTTCACCAGCTTCTGGGGACTTACCTTGGCCTTCGGTTTAATGATGATGTTTTGGACGGCAGTGCTGCCGCAACTTGAAGTTATCACTATGAACTCGGTGGCTAACACTAATACCACCTACGGGCAAATAAGGTTGTGGGGAAGCGTTGGTTTCATTTGCTTAACGGTAGGTGTTGGAAAGGCCCTGGATATTTTTTCTACCGACACGCCCGTACATGCGAGTATTTTTGTGCTGGCGCTTTTATTCATCAGTACTTTATTTATACGCGCACCGAAAGAGTCTGCGCCTGAGAGTTCTGCGGTGGGAAGTATTTGGAAATTCGCAAAGCAAAAACCTTTTGCGGTATTTATCTTTGCTTCTGCATGTTTGCAAATCAGTTTTGGAGCCTATTACGGTTTTTTTGCACTTTATATGCGCGACCTCGAATACAGCGGCCAGGAAACGGGGATCTTTATCGCGCTAGGTGTACTGGCTGAGGTAGGAGTATTTCTTATCGCCCGCCGGCTTATCAGTCAGTTTGGCGTATGGAACCTACTATTTGTGAGTATTGCGCTAACAGGGCTACGTTGGTACGTCATGGCGGCGTTTGCTGATTTCTTTATGGTTATCGTGCTGAGCCAACTTATTCATGCCCTAAGCTTTGGGTTAACCCATGCAGTATCGGTACACTTTATCCACCAGTTTTTACCTAAGGCGTATCACAGCCGGGGGCAAGCCGTTTATATCAGTGTAGCCTTTGGCCTTGGTGGCGCCTTTGGCAACTATATGGCAGGTCAGCAATGGCAGCAGGGAACGAATGCCTATGAGACGTTCGTCACTGCTGCGGTATTTGCTGCAATAGGCGCGCTGTCATTGTTAATTTGTTCACGAAAAGAGATGGAAAGTGCAAAGGCGGCTTAAAATCTTGTCTTGAGGGCTGACCGCAGGCTTACGCCTGCGGTGTGCGCTTACACTCTGCTATCACTTCAACGCCGTCGTCGCCGTTGTCTTGCTCTAAGCGTACGTCGAATTTCCAAAGCCTATGTAAGTGGCGCATGACTTCATCTTTTGAATCCCCTAGGGGAATGCCCCGCTGAGGAATATAGCGAAGGGTGAGCGAGCGATCGCCTCTTACGTCCACATTATGTACCTGAATATTAGGTTCCAAATTGCTCAAATTGTACTGGGCGGACAGTTTCTCCTTGATAATTTGATAACCCATTTCATCGTGAATTGCACTCACTGCTATAAAAGGCTTTTTGGTGTCGTCTTCGAGAGCGAATAACTTAAAGTCGCGAATGACTTTGGGCGACAAAAACTGACTGATAAAACTTTCGTCTTTAAAGTTTTCCATAGCGAAATGCACGGTTTCCAACCAGTCCTTACCGGCTATGCTTGGCAAATACTTATAATCTTCCTCGGTAGGCGACTGGCAAACTCGCTTAATGTCCATAAACATGGAAAAGCCTAACGCATACGGGTTTATACCGGAGTAATAGGGACTATTGTACTCTGGCTGCATAACTACGCTTGAATGACTGTGCAAAAACTCCATCATAAAGCGGTCGCTTACTAAACCCTCATCGTACATCTGGTTTAAAATATGATAGTGCCAAAAGCAGGCCCACCCCTCGTTCATCACTTGAGTTTGTTTCTGCGGATAAAAATACTGGGAAACTTTTCGTACAATACGCACAATTTCACGCTGCCAAGGTTCAAGTAGCGGTGCATTTTTTTCGATAAAATAAAGCAGGTTTTCCTGGGGCTCTTGTGGAAACCGAATTTTTTCTTTGTGTTTGCTGTGCGGACTATCGGGGAGGGTTCGCCATAGTTCATTTACCTGAGATTGAAGGTATGCTTCCCGTTCTTCTTGCCTGTTTTTCTCTTCTTGTAACGAGATTTTCTGTGGACGTTTGTAGCGGTCAACGCCATAGTTCATTAGCGCATGACAGGAATCAAGTATGTTTTCTACGTCTTCATAGCCGTATTTCTGTTCGCACTTTGCAATATAGTTTTTGGCAAAAACTAAATAATCGATAATCGAGCTGGCGTCAGTCCAGGTTTTAAATAAGTAGTTCCCTTTAAAGAATGAATTGTGGCCGTAACAGGCATGTGCCATAACCAGTGCTTGCATCGTAATGGTGTTTTCTTCCATTAGATATGCAATGCAGGGGTCAGAGTTAATAACGATTTCGTAGGCCAGACCCATTTGACCACGACGATATTGCTGCTCAGTTTGTATAAATTTTTTGCCAAAACTCCAGTGGGTATAATTAAGTGGCATGCCTATGCTGGCGTAGGCATCCATCATTTGTTCTGCGGTTATTACCTCAATTTGATTAGGGTAAGTGTCGAGTTTAAATTTCTTCGCAATGCGATCGATGTGCTGTTCATACTCTTCGATAAGTGGAAACGTCCAGTCGGGCCCATCGCTTAATAAGTGGCGTCTTGATGTTTCAGGCTTGTTGTTTTCTTTTGCCATAGCGTCGGTTGTCATATTAGGCTCCTTGCTGCGCATCTTGTGCAGAGCGTTTGAATAGCTCTCTGAACACAGGGTAGATGTCGGCCTGGGTTTGTATGTGCTTACATACAAAATTATCGTGAGTAGCGGCAACTTTCTCATATTCACGCCACAAACTTTGGTGTTGTCTTTCTGTTATTTCGATATAAGCGTAATAGCGGGTCGCTGGTAGTAACTTGGCAGTAAGGAGGTCGCGACATTGCGGTGAGTCATCAGCCCAGTTGTCGCCATCTGATGCCTGAGCAGCATAGATATTCCAATTTCCATTGCTGTAGCGCTCGCGAACCACTTCGTCCATTAATTTCAAAGCACTCGAAACGATGGTGCCCCCTGTTTCTTGTGAATAGAAGAACTCTTGCTCATCGACTTCTTTAGCTTGAGTATGGTGGCGAATATAGACCACCTCTACATTTTCGTAGGTGCGCGTTAAAAACAGATATAGCAAGATGTAAAACCGTTTAGCCATATCTTTGGTGGCCTGATCCATTGAGCCTGACACATCCATTAGACAGAACATTACGGCTTTACTCGAGGGAAGAGGACGTCTGTCATAATTTTTAAAACGCAAATCGAAGGTGTCGATAAAAGGCACCCGTGCAATTTTCGCTTTAAGTGTTTCGATTTCTTCTTTTAATGCATTTATTGCAAACGTATTCTCGTGTTTGTCCTCGACAAGCAGTGCAAGCTTTTCTTCAAGCTCTCTGAGTTTCTTTCTATCACTGCCGCTAAGGGCAATGCGCCTTGCAACAGAGCCTTTTAACGAACGAACAATATCTAGATTACTCGGCACGCCGTCGGTTTGATAACCAGCGCGATAAGTTTCAAATTGAGTAACCTTATCAAACTGATTTTTCTTTAAGTTAGGTAGCGCTAAATCTTCAAACAGTAAGTCTAAATATTCGTCTTTGGATATAGAAAATACAAATTCGTCCTGACCTTCGCCCTCATTGCTTGCATCGCCTTCACCTGCACCCTGACCACCGCCACCGGGTGGCCGGTCAATTTTGTCACCTGCTATGAATTGATCATTGCCGGGGTGCACAATGTCTCTACTGCCACCTCGACCTGTATGAAAAATAGGTTCAGAAATATCTCTGGCGGGAATGCTAATTTGTTCGCCAGAGTCTAAGTCGGTTACCGAGCGTTTGCCTACCGCATCAGAAACCGCGCGCTTTATCTGCTGTTTATAGCGCTTGATAAAGCGTTGGCGGTTTACCGTGCTCTTACCTTTGCTGTTTAACCTTCGGTCAATAAAATGCGCCATACACACCTGCTTACTTTGTTGTGAACGTCAAATGCCCGTTTTAAAGCGTGCCAGTGCACGCTTTAAAACCACGTAGTTCAAGCCCTATGATGCTTTACGTACGCGCAAGTACCATTCACATAGCAGTCGAACTTGTTTCTGCGTATAGCCTTTTTCAGTCATGCGGTTTACAAAGTCGTCGTGCTTTTTCTGCTCGTCTGCAGAGCCTTTGGTGTTGAAAGAGATAACCGGCAGCAAGTCTTCCGTGTTAGAGAACATTTTCTTCTCAATCACAGTGCGCAGTTTTTCATAGCTAGTCCACGCTGGGTTTTTACCGCTGTTATTTGCACGGGCCCTCAAAACAAAGTTCACGATTTCGTTACGGAAGTCTTTCGGGTTACTGATTCCGGCAGGCTTCTCCGTTTTTTCTAACTCTGCATTGAGAGATGCTCTGTCGAATAGCTGACCAGTTTCTGGGTCGCGATACTCTTGGTCTTGGATCCAAAAGTCAGCATAGGTTACGTAGCGATCGAATAAATTTTGCCCATACTCAGAGTAAGATTCTAAATATGCAGTTTGAATTTCTTTTCCGATGAACTCTACGTAGCGTGGAATTAAGAAACCTTTTAAGAACTCCAGATACTTATCTGCGGTTTCTTGTGGGAATTGCTCACGTTCAATTTGACGCTCCAATACATAGAACAAATGAACCGGGTTTGCCGCCACTTCTTGATGGTCGAAGTTAAAAACTCGAGAGAGGATCTTAAATGCAAATCGAGTAGATAACCCTTCCATACCCTCGTCGACACCCGCGTAATCGCGGTATTCCTGATATGACTTAGCTTTCGGATCAGTGTCTTTTAAGCTTTCACCGTCATAGACTCGCATTTTGGAAAACAAGCTGGAATTTTCAGGCTCTTTTAAACGAGATAACACGGTAAATTGAGCCAAGCATTCTAAAGTGTCTGGAGCACATGGTGCACCGTTAAGCTCACTACTATCCAACAGCTTCTTGTATATGCGAATCTCTTCACTAACTCGTAAACAATAAGGCACTTTTACAATGTAGACTCGATCTAGGAAGGCTTCATTGTTTTTATTGTTTCTAAATGTCTGCCACTCAGATTCATTGGAGTGGGCCAAAATTAGACCGTCGAAAGGAAGGGCAGAGAAGCCTTCTGTTGGGTTATAGTTGCCTTCTTGTGTGGCGGTTAACAGTGGGTGCAGCACCTTAATTGGCGCTTTAAACATTTCCACAAATTCCATTAACCCCTGATTGGCTTTACACAGCGAGCCAGAATAACTGTAAGCGTCAGGGTCGTTTTGTGCATATTGCTCTAACCGACGAATGTCAACTTTACCCACTAGCGCTGAAATATCTTGGTTGTTCTCATCACCGGGTTCTGTTTTCGCTATACCCACTTGGTCTAGCACCGAAGGATAAACCCGAACAACTCTGAACTGAGTAATATCGCCGTTAAATTCATGTAGGCGCTTGCGAGCCCACGGCGACATTATGGTTTTTAAATAGCGTTTAGGAATGCCATATTCTTTCTCTAAGATGTCACCGTCTTCTTTAACATCAAATAGACAAAAAGGGTGGTCATTGACCGGAGACCCTTTAAGCATATAGATAGGTACATGCTGCATCAGCTCCTTGAGACGCTCTGCTAGCGAGGACTTACCGCCGCCCACAGGGCCAAGTAAATAAAGAATTTGTTTCTTTTCTTCAAGCCCTTGTGCGGCATGCTTAAGGTAAGAAACGATTTGCTCTATCGCTTCTTCCATACCGTAGAATTCTGAAAAAGCTGGATATCGAGAAATAACGCGGTTTGAGAAAATGCGGCTGAGCGCCGGGTCGTTGGCAGTGTCGATTAGCTCTGGCTCACCAATAGCTTGTAGCAAACGTTCTGCAGCGTTTGCATAAGCGCTTTGATCTTCCTTACAAATTTCAAGGAACTCCCCAATGGTGAACTCTTCCTGTTTTCGCTCTTCATAGCGACTTTGATAGTGTTCAAAAATACCCATGAATACCCCTTAAATACGGAACCCCGTAACTTCAGCTTAGTAGGTATTTGGGAAAAGGATAGTAATTATTGTGTATAGTTTTTAATCTTTTCGTCTAACGAAAAATGCAACTTTAATAAGAATTTAGTGTCTCTTAACGAGCAATTTCACATAAATAAAAGCCCCGCTCGTGAGCGGGGCTTTCCATTCAAATTTATTAACGCTATGCAGAACTAAATGTGTTCCACATTAAGGCATTTGGCTTACGCGAAGTTTTTGCTTGCGAATTCCCAGTTAACCAGTGCCCAGAAGTTTTCTAGGTACTTAGGACGCGCGTTACGGTAATCGATATAGTAAGCGTGTTCCCAAAGGTCGACTGTTAGTACTGGTGTAAGGTCGTCACCAGAAATTGGCGTTTCTGCATTGCTAGTGTTAACGATATCTAGGCTGCCGTCTGCAGTTTTAACAAGCCATGTCCAGCTTGAGCCAAAGTTGTTCACTGCTTTGTCGTTAAACGCTGCTTGGAAGTCTGCAAATGAGCCCCATTTTGCATTGATCGCATCAGCTAGCGCGCCTGTAGGCTCGCTGCCGCCATTTGGGCTAAGGCAGTGCCAATAGAACGTGTGGTTCCAAACTTGTGCTGCGTTATTGAAAACACCGCCTTCAGAAGATTTGATGATTTCTTCTAGGCTTTTGTTTTCCATATCAGTACCTTCAACTAGGCCGTTAAGCTTAGTTACATAAGTAGCGTGGTGCTTGCCATAGTGATATTCAAGCGTTTCAGCAGAAATATGCGGTTCTAGTGCATTTTGTTCGTATGGTAATGCTGGTAATTCAAAAGCCATGACGGTCTCCATGTTGGTTTAGTATTTTAGTCTAAAGCACACTTATCTTCGCCTGTTCAATAAGTGCCAATCAACCCTTGGTTGTCTATATCACTTTAGATGATAAAGCATATCCCAAATGTGGGGATAAAGTCCTATAACTCAATGACAAAATTGTGAAATTTTTTAAAAACCAATGTTTATCATCGAAGATAATGATTCGACGTACTGGTAGATAGCATTACAGGCAGTGAAAAGATCAATATGGTGATGAGTAATTAACGCTAAAAATATGATACCCTTCACCTTGATAAATCATTCATGCATTCCCACTTAACTGGGAATACACTTTTGTGCTCAGAGGAATCAAATGGATAATACTGAAAATCAATCAACGCTGGATAGAATCAAGCAGCAAATCGAAGAAAACCCAATTTTGTTGTACATGAAAGGTTCACCAAAACTCCCTAGCTGTGGCTTTTCTTCACAAGCATCGCAAGCGTTGATGTCATGTGGCGAACCATTTGCGTATGTCGATATTCTACAAAACCCTGATATTCGCGCTGAACTGCCAAAGTATGCGAACTGGCCAACTTTCCCACAGTTGTGGGTAGAGGGTGAGTTAGTGGGTGGTTGTGACATTATTATTGAAATGTTCCAGCAAAACGAACTACAGCCGCTTATCAAAGAAACTGCTGCTAAGTACAAAGAAGCAGAATAATCGTTGTCTTAAATCCCCTATTTTTAAAATCATAAAAATAGATTAAAAAGCCGGCTTACAGCTGGCTTTTTTCATTAATGTCCGCCAATAGCTACGTACTTTTATCCCCACGAAATCTATATAGACAGGCCAGAAAACCAAATCCTCTACGGTCTAAAAAAATATTTTTATTTCATCGAAAAAGGTTTGTTTTTTAAAATCTTGCGTTCTATAACACAGTCATCTGACCGCTAATGAGTCAGTGTTGAAGGTATAAAACAACAACCACTCTGAACACTTTTTTGATGTGTGCAAAACACACAAAGTGCTTTCGAGAAAATCCGGGAAACCACCATGAATACAACCTTGTCTTTATTGACCAGAAACGTACGGGGCGTTCTAGCTGCATCTGCTGCGTTTTCAGTAATGGCTACTGCACCAGTTTATGCGCAAGAAGCAGAAGAAAGTGCGAAAGCTGAAGATTTCGAGCAAATTGCCGTTGTTGGTTCACGCGCAGCTCCTCGCTCAGTAGCTGACTCCGCCGTTCCAATTGATATTATCTCCGACGAAGAATTCAAGCAGCAGGGTGCCACAGATATGGTATCTATGATGCAAACTGTTGTTCCGTCTTTCAACGTGAACGACCAGCCAATTAACGATGCATCAACGCTTGTTCGTCCAGCTAACCTTCGCGGTATGGCGTCAGACCATACGCTTGTTTTAGTTAACGGTAAGCGTCGTCACCGCTCTGCAGTCATTACCTTCCTTGGCGGCGGTCTTTCTGACGGTGCACAAGGCCCAGATATTTCTGTTATTCCAGCGGCAGCCCTGAAGCAGGTAGAAGTACTTCGTGATGGTGCGGCAGCACAATACGGTTCAGACGCCATTGCAGGTGTAATTAACTTCGTACTTAGCGATGCATCTGAAGGTGGAACGTTTGAAGCCCGTTACGGTTCTTACTATGAAGGCGACGGCGACATGATCCAGTTGTCTGGTAATGTCGGTTTGCCACTTTCAGAAAATGGTTTCCTTAACCTATCAGCTGAATACCGTACAGCTGATGATACCTCTCGCAGCGTTCAGCGTGATGATGCAGCGGCACTTGTTGCAGCAGGTAACACTTTCGTTGCAGATCCTGCACAAATTTGGGGTTCTCCTGAAATTAAGCACGACATCAAACTGTTTGCTAACGCTGGTATTGAGTTGTCTGCTACTTCAGAAGCTTATATGTTTGGTAACTTCGCTGAACGTGAAGTTGAAGGCGGTTTCTATTTCCGTAACCCACACAACCGTGGTGGAGTAAACGACGGTGGTACAAATGCTGACGGCGAACAATTGTTGCTTGTAGGTGATTTGACTGGCGACATGTCAGGTAACTGTCCAACTGATATCGTGGTTGGCGACAACGTACTTACTAATCCACGTTACATTAGTGAAGTAGCAAATAATCCAGACTGTTTCGCGTTTAACGAGATTCTTCCTGGTGGCTTTACACCTCGCTTTGGCGGCACGGTAACGGACATGTCTCTTGTGTTTGGTACCAAAGGTGAGTTGGATAACGACATTACTTATGACGTGAGTTTGAACCTTGGCCAAAACGAAGTAGATTTTGCTATCAGCAATACAATCAACCCGTCTTTAGGTCCAGATACGCCAACCTCGTTCAGCCCAGGTCGTTATACACAGTCTGAACAAACTCTTGATATTGACTTTACTAAACCTTTCGATGTTGGTTTGTACGAACCGCTATTCGTAGCGACAGGTTTCCAATATCGCAATGAAAGTTATGAGAGCGTTGCAGGTGATACAGCCTCTTATGAAATAGGTCCGCTGGCGACACAAGGCTTTGGCATTGGCTCAAATGGTTTCCCTGGCTTGGCGGCCAATAGCCAAGGTCGTGTGTCCCGCAACAACATTGCACTTTACGTTGACGCAGAAGCCTATATTACTGAAAACTTCATGTTAGCCGGTGCGCTTCGTTACGAAGACTTCTCTGACTTCGGCGATACGACAAAAGGTAAAATTGCGTTCCGTTGGCAAGCGCTTGAAAACATCGCGTTCCGCGGTGCATTCTCAACTGGCTTTAAGGCGCCTACGCTTGGTCAAAGTAACGTGCGTAACGTTACAACAGCGTTCGGTACGGGTGGTCAGTTAATCGACCGTGCAACGCTACCACCAACAGACCCAGTATCGCAGCTTAAAGGTGGCGAGCAGTTAACGCCTGAAGAATCAGAAAGTATCACGTTTGGTATAGTAGCCGACTTTGAAAATGGTCTTTTCATTACTGCTGATTACTACAACATTGAGCTGACTGACCGTATTAGTACAGCGTCTGGTATTGCGTTAACTGAAGACGATATTGCAGCACTTATTGCGCAAGGCATTAACGATGCTTCTAGTTTCCAAGAGATCAGTTTCTTTACTAACGACTTCGATACAACTACTGAAGGTCTTGATGTAGTAGCAAACTACTCGATGGAGATGATGGGCGGCGAGACTAAGTTCTCACTTGCCTACAACTGGACATCGACAGAGGTTGACCGTGCATCGGACAACATTTCAGCTGAGCGTATTCGCATGCTAGAAGACAACCTTCCAGCAGTGCGCTACAGTGCAACAGCGAATCACACCAACGGTGACTGGCGCTTCCTTGCACGCTTGAACTATTACGGTAGCATCTTTGAAGATCACTTAGATTCTGCATTGCCTATTGATAAAGTAGGTTCAGAGTTTACTGTGGACTTAGAAGTAGCTTATAACTTCACTGAAGAGTTTACTGTAACGGTAGGCGCGAAAAACGCCTTTGATGAATACCCAGATGAGAATACACAGTATGCCGGTATCGCAGGTTCGTTGTATCCAACTACCTCACCAATCGGTATTAACGGTGGCTTCTATTATCTAAGAGGTGTTTATTCTTTCTAATCGCTAGTTATAGCGAAAACAACTTTCACAAATGTTTCGAAGTGAAGGGGAGCATTAGCTCCCCTTTTATCTTCTATCATCATTTACGTGAAAATTTACCAAAAAACAGGCATTATTGATGCCCATGTAAGCAAATCGAAACACGCAACATTTATTATTATGACGAGAAAGTCGACAGTAGCTGAAACCTTTTTAAAATACCGCTCTAAGTTAATGCGCGCGGTAGGTTCTATTGTTGGCGCCGACGACATTGAAGATATCGTGCAAGAAGCTTTTATAAAGAGTTACGAAGCAGAATTAAAACAAGAAATACAATACGAGCGGACATACATGCTCAAAACAGCGCGTAACTTAGCGCTAAACCATGTTGCAAGAGCTGAAAATAAAAACAAACAGCAGTTGGACGATATGGATATGTTGCCTTACGAACTTGTTGGGCACAGTTTAGAAAAGAATGTAGAAAGTAAAGAGCGCTTTATTCATTTTTGCCGAGCGACAGACACGCTGTCAGCTGATGTAAAACGCGTATTTTTACTCAAAAAAGTATATGGCATGCGACAAAGAGAAATTGCAGAGCTTGTGGGGCTAAGTGAAAGCACCGTAGAGAAGCATGTCGCCAAAGGTTTAATGATGTGCTCTAGATATTTAGCTGAGCTTTCAAAGGACAGTGCATCCCCCCGTGCCACTGCTACCGCGACTCAGGACATAAGCAGTAGTTAACATGAACAATATTCGCCAGTTTTCAAGCAAAGAAGATATTCAAGAGCAAGCCTGCCTTTGGATAAGCCGTCTCGACCGCGGGTTAAAAAGTGACGAAAAAGAAGTATTAGACGATTGGCTATCTGAAAGTAATTCCCACCGCCAAGCATTATTAGATGCTGCAAGTTTATGGGACGATATGTCGGTGCTTAATGAACTAAGTGGGCTATTCCCTCAGCCGACAGCCCGCCAACCGTTGAAAAAACACAGCCTTCCGAAAACAGCAGTTTGGGGCATTGCAGCAACGTTCTTAGTCATGGCAATTGCTGTTGGCGTTATTGTTCAGCGTACATGGTTAGACAACGCGCCTGAATTCGCCGCTGTAAGCCAGAAAGTGCAAACAGGGGTGGGGGAGCAGAAAAACGTTACCCTAGCAGACGGTTCACAGCTTCACCTGAATACAAACTCTACAGTCACCGTAGACTTCACATCAACGGCGCGCAATATCGTGTTGTTGAAAGGCGAAGCTCACTTTGAAGTCGCTCACGATAAAACGCGCCCATTCTCGGTTACCGCGGGTAATAATACGGTAACAGCAGTTGGTACGGCTTTTAATATGCAGTACGTCGACGACAATGCATTTGAATTAGTGGTTACTGATGGAAAAGTATTGGTTAAAGACCGGTTCAAGTCATCATCATCAAACGAATCTCTATTTGGAAAACGCCCCGTTTCGGAAGAAGGTCTGCTGATGTTTGCGGGAGAGAAAGCTACTGTGTTAGGTAAAGTAGAAGCCCGCGAGAGTATGTCGCAAAATGATATTGACGATGATTTAGCGTGGCAGCAGGGCATGATAGTATTTAAAGGCGAGCCATTAGATGCCGTGTTGGCAGAAATTGGACGTTATACACCTGTTCGTTTTCACATTTCTGACGATAGTTTACGTAAACGACGTGTAGCAGGATACTTCAAAGTAGGCGATATAGATGGCTTACTTTCTGCGCTAAAGAGCAGTTTCAATATTAATTATCAACGAGTCACTGAAACAACGATTGAACTGAGCACTGCGAAAAGTTAAATATTTCTGAAAGCTGGGTGCTTTCGATGATTACTCATTGGCATCATTTTATTTAATGTGACAATATAATTAAAATAATAAGCACATCGATTTAATATCTTGCAGTACGGCAATTTTGCAATAAGCAGGCAATCTAAAAATAAAAGAAAAAAGCTGCATGCTTTCGCGTGTTCGGCTTGTTGTCGTTCGCAAAATAAAATACTCAAACGCTTTATATCTAGTGTGTTTTTACCTGCGCATATAGTCTCTGGTATTTTTCTCCTTTTATGGCCAACGGAAACGGTGTTTGCGCAAAATATTAGCGACTCGCCCATTTCGTCTGAAACCCAGTCTTCCTCTGATGCAATTACATTTTCAATACCTGCCCAAAACGCCAATGAGGCGCTGACTGAGCTTGCTAAACAAGCCAATACAACGTTGTTGTTTCCCTTCGATCTAGCAAGGAAAGTAAAGACGAATGCTTTAGAAGGTACGTTTACATTGGATGAAGCCTTGACCCAGCTTCTCGAAGGAACGGAGCTTGCCGTTATTAGTGATGAAAACGGCGTATTGAGTATTCGTTCGCGCTCATCCCTTCTAGCGAAACCAAAACAAAGCGAAGACAACGAGAATGAGGTTGAGGAAAAGACTAATGGACTTGAAAAAATCGCTGTCGTTGGTACTAGAAACTCGCCTAGAAGTGCTGTGGATTCACCGGTCCCTCTCGATGTTATTGGCTCCGACGCGCTAAGTTCTCAAGGTAATACCGACGTGCTCTCTATGTTGAGCGTGATGGTTCCATCTCTTAATGTAAATGACCAGCCAATAAATGATGCTAGCAGCTTGGTGAGGCCTGCGAATTTAAGAGGTATGTCTTCAGATCATACGCTGTTGCTTCTAAATGGAAAACGACGACATCGCTCCGCGGTTATCACGTTTCTAGGTGGCGGTTTATCTGATGGGGCACAAGGGCCAGATATTTCAGTTATACCCGCTTATGCCCTGAAGCAAGTAGAGGTACTGCGAGATGGGGCATCGGCTCAGTATGGCTCAGATGCTATTGCTGGCGTTATTAACTTCGTCTTGAAAGATGCAAGAGAAGGAGGCAGTGTCGCTTTGAAGCTTGGCGGATACAGCGAAGGTGACGGCGAGCTTTTTCAATTTCAGGCGAATAAAGGTTTCGGCATAGGAGAGACAGGCTTTATCAACGCCACAGCGGAGTACAGGCAGCAAAATGGTACATCTCGTTCTGTTCAACGCACTGATGCTCAAAACCTTCAAGAGCAAGGTAATACATTTATTCAAACACCTGCTCAAATTTGGGGGGCGTTAGATGTGAACGAAGATATCAAGCTCGCACTCAATGCTGGCCTTGACCTGTCTTCTTCATCGAAATTGTATAGTTTTGCTACCGCGGCACGCCGTGAGATTAATGGTGGATTCTATTTTCGAAATCCACAAACTCGTGAAGGTGTGTTTAGCCGCACGGACTCTGCTACTGGAGAAAGTCGTCTTATTGTTGCGGATTTAGATGGGCTGGAAAACGGTATTACATGCCCTTCTATTACCCTTTCAAGTAGTAATGTTTTATCAAATCCCGATTATCAACGAATAGCAGATAACTCAACCGCGCTTGGTGCAAACTGTTTTGCCTTTAACGAGTGGTTTCCCGGCGGGTTTACGCCCCAATTTGGCGGATCGATTACTGATGCCTCAGTTGCTATGGGAATAAGGCACGAACTTCCCGATGGCTGGGCGATGGATGCAAGCGCCACACTTGGATACAGTGATATTGAGTACACTATTTCAAATACGGTTAATCCATCATTGGGCCCTCAAACACCCACAACTTTCTCACCTGGAGGCGTTTCGCAGGTAGAACGTACGTTTAATCTGGACTTTACCAAGTTAATACAAACCATTTTTGAAGATCCAATCAGCATTGCCCTGGGTGTTGAATGGCGCAAAGAAACCTACTTTCAGAAAGCGGGTGATGAAGCGTCGTATGTTGCAGGTCCCTACGCACTAGAGCCTCCACTGGGCTTGAATCAAGGATTTTCTATAGGGTCAAACGGCTTCCCAGGTTATCAGCCGCAGTCAGCAGGCCATTGGAGTCGCAATAATTGGGCGCTCTATGCGGACGTTGAGCTTTTCGTTACAGAAGAATTGCAGTTTGGTATGGCGACACGCGTTGAACATTTTAGTGATTTTGGTTCAACGTTCGACGGCAAGGTAAGTACTCGATATAAATTAAACGATCTGTTTGCATTACGCGGGTCGGTTAATACCGGGTTTAAAGCACCCACAGTGGGTCAAAGCAACGTAATCAATGTCACCACTGCCTATGGTATAAACGGGTTGGAGGACCAGGCGACGCTGCCGCCTACCGACCTAATATCGCTCCAGCTCGGTGCAACGCCACTGACACCCGAAGAGTCGGTTAACTTCAGTTTAGGGGTGGTTATGCAGGCAAGTGAGACCTTTTTTGCCACTTTGGATTATTTTAATATTCGTCTTGCGGATAGAATAAGTACCACATCAGCTATACCGTTGACCGAAGAGGACATTACTGCACTCATCGCTAAGGGGCGCCTTGATGCAGCTAAATATAATGCAGCTAAATATTTTACTAATGATTTTGATACGAAGACACAAGGTGTCGATATCGTTGTAAATTACAGCTTTTCTCATGAGGATTGGTCAAACTCTTTGCTGCTCGCTTATAACTGGACAGACACGCAGGTGGAACGGGTTACTCGCTACCCAGCTCTAGTCAATGGCGAAATACAACTTTTACCAAATCTAACCCAGGCTCGCGTTAAAATGTTAGAAGATAACCTGCCGGGTCATCGAGGCAGTCTTACTCTCGAGCAATCAAAAGGTAATTGGGCTTTTACTTGGCGTTTAAATTATTACGGCAAATTTTATGAGGACCATCTTGATGCCTCAGCGGGTATGGATATTTTTGGCAGTGCGCTAACCACGTTTGATGCTCAACTCTCTTGGCAAGTACTACCGCACACTGTGCTTACCTTTGGAGCGCAAAACCTCTTCGACGCGCTTCCTGAAGAAAATCCATTTCAAGGAGAGGTTGGGGCGCTTTACCCACCTACATCTCCAAGTGGCATTAATGGTGCTTTCTATTACGCAGGGCTTGAATATACTTTCAAGTGATAGTCCGACAGTTGTATTTCAAATCACTGCTTTGAATGGTGTTATAGAAAGGATAATCAAGTGAGGTTCTTCGTGTTTTTCGCCACATTAATGCTGCGGAAAGTAGAAGGCATTGTGATAGAGACGGAAGAAAAAAGGGACAGATGGAATAAAGTGAAATGGGCCTAATGAACGTTCCTAGCCCACGTTTTTAAATAAGGTTTCATCGACAATTGTTTGATCAATAATTTGCTGTGCCATATTGATGCACTTGCCGCATTGAGAACCAAGCTCTAAATGTTGACGTAACTCACGCATATTCCCCACACCGTTTTCTTCAACAGCCGCGCGAATGCTCTTATCAGTTACCCCATAGCACATACAAACAAACATTAAACGTACTCCAAATGAATCTGTAAATGATAATAATTGCTATTCATGAATTTGGCAAGCAGATATTTAAAATTTAATGCAGTGAAATTGATTGCTGTTTGAACTATGCAAAAAGGTTTTTGCTCTCTGATTGGTATGATCTGTCAGAAAAAGCAGCATAGGGTATTGTTATTCGAATAATAGTACCTACCTTTGCTCATAGATAGTTATCTTAAATAATTGCGCTAAGTAATTATTTTTATTATTACAATCCACATTTAAATGGAGAGACTCATGAGTGTATTAGTTGGCCGCCCGGCGCCAGATTTTACTGCGGCAGCAGTGCTTGGTAGCGGTGAAATTGTTGATACTTTCACGCTAAGCGAAGCTATAAAAGGTAAAAAAGCAGTCGTCTTTTTCTACCCGCTAGATTTCACATTTGTTTGCCCGTCTGAGCTTATTGCGTTTGACAAACGTTTCGACGAATTCAAAAAGCGCGGTGTTGAGGTAATTGGTGTGTCGATCGATTCTCAATTTTCACACAACGCGTGGAGAAACACTCCAGTAAATCAAGGTGGTATCGGCCCTGTTAAGTATACTTTGGTGGCGGATGTCAAACATGATATTTGCCAAGCTTATGATGTAGAGCACCCTGAAGACGGTGTAGCGTTCCGCGGTTCATTTCTTATCGATGAACAAGGTATGGTACGTCACCAAGTAGTAAACGATCTGCCACTTGGCCGAAACGTAGACGAAATGCTGCGTATGGTTGATGCACTAGCGTTCCATGAGGAGCATGGTGAAGTTTGCCCGGCGGGTTGGACCGAAGGTAAAGCGGGTATGGATGCGTCACCTGAAGGCGTGGCTAAGTATTTATCTGAAGAAGCTGACAAGTTATAAGTTAACCCCGTAAAATCAATAAAAGAACGGCGCCAATTGGCGCCGTTCTTGTTTTTCACCAATCCGTATAGATAATTACACATCTGCATTTAAGCAGCATGCTCATCATCGAAAGATTAGGCCTTTTAGTTTAATCTTCGCTTCCTACAGGCCAGCCGCCCAATGCTTTATATCGATTCACCATATAGCAAAATAATTCGGTAGTTTTCTGCGCGTCATACAGTGCACTGTGTGCTTCGTTTTGATCAAATTCAATGCCAGCAGCACGGCAAGCTTTTACCAGAACAGTTTGTCCTAGCGCCAAGCCAGCAAGGCTTGTTGTATCGAAGGATACGAAAGGGTGAAATGGCGTTCGTTTAATATTACAGCGTTCTAACGCAGCATTGACAAAACTCTGATCGAAAGTAGCGTTGTGAGCCACAATAACCGACCGCTGACAATCGGCATTTTTTTGCGCTTTGCGAATACCTTTACAGAGATCTTTCATCGCTTCACTTTCTTCGATAGCGCCTCGCAGAGCACAATTAGGGTCAATACCATTAAATTCTAGCGCTGCGGGCTCTAAATTCGCACCCTCGAAAGGATCGATATGGTAATGGAAAGTTTGATCCGGGTGCAAAATACCGTTGTCGTCCATTTTGACGGTTACCGCCGCGAGTTCCAATAGAGCGTCGGTACCTGCATTAAATCCGGCTGTTTCAACGTCGATGACAACGGGAAAATAACCTCTAAAGCGCTGGGAAAGAAGGGGCGGGTTAGCAGACATAAACACTCTTGTAGACTAGATTAGAAAAACAAGTTGATGACTTTAAATGTGCACCAACATGAGAACGTACGAGAATAATGAATTATCGCAAGGATGTTACTGAGTTGCCAGTTTCAATTTGAAGACTATCAAATGAAGATGAGATTAGTAGCTAAAACAAGAAAAGTGAATGGTATTAGGCGCTAAACTTTTCTACACTTTGGACGATAAACACATTATAGGTGGAACTACGCGCTGCCATATTTGCTATGGCGATAGTTTTTACTAAGGTAAATTGAGCTTGTTCGAGTTTACTTAGCAGCGTGGATAATGTGGCTTTCAAAAGGGTGAGGTGATGAAAAATGTAGCCTGCACCTGGTTTAGTTTGATTTTCGTAATGGTGTCGAAATGGTCTCGAAATTAAAATATATCGCGTTGATCGGGATGGTGAGTTCACTTTCCTCCCAAGCCGCCATGCGGCAGTATTCTGCGACAATAGAGAGCTCTAGCTGGCGTATCGATACCGACACACGCTTACAGTGTACGCTTAATCATGATTTGCCAGGATATGGTGAAGCCATGTTCACAAGCACCGCATCAAAACAGCTCAATATGGAATTTGAGCTGGATATGCATTTGCTGCCCAGTAAATTTGATATGGCTGCTGTTTATTCTGTACCACCAAAGTGGATGCCGGGCGTTGCACCTAAGCCTATTGCGGATATGTCGCTTCGGAAACAATATAATGGTGACCTGCCTAAAGACGCTGCATGGACGATGCTATCTGAACTAGAAAAAGGTTTTTGGCCCACCATCTATTATCAAGATTGGTACAATAAGTACGACCAAGTCAGTGTAGCGCTAAACGCAAGTAATTTTTCGAGTGTATATCGCGAATTCGTTAAGTGTGTATCTAATTTACTGCCTTTCAATTTTGACGATATCGCCTATACGGTACTGTCTTATCAAAACAACAGCACTGAGCTTACTAAGTACTCACAAAAGCGCCTTACTATGATAGGTGAGTATTTAAAAGAGGACAGCGAGCTAGAACTGGTGCTTCTTGATGGTTATACCGACAGTTACGGTGGCCGTTGGAACAATGAGCAGCTTTCTATACGCCGCGCTAATGAGGTCAAAAGTTACCTCACAACGCTTGGTGTGCCTGAAGATAGAATTAAGCTTACCGGTCATGGCGAAAAACGCCACATCGCGCCAAACGATACGAGAGAAAGCCGTGCGCAAAACCGACGAGTGGTAGTACGTCTGTCTAAATCTTAAGCGCTGGTTGGCTATTACCAACTTACCAAAGTATAAGAAATGGAGGGGAAAATTTCGCCCTCTACTTCTTGGTAGATCGCCATGACAAAACTGGGACTAAGTGATCAGTAAATACACCGTCAGCATTTACAACCTTATCAAGCATGTCTAGCACTTGCTCGCTTGTCATGCTGTCAGGCAAAGCGTCTTTTCGGTAGGTGTAAGGGTGGATCGTCAGCCCGTTTTTGTGAGCGAACTCAAGCCACTTTGCCGCTTCAATCTTCCCCTTTGCCATTGCTTTGTTATTCAGTAGGTGGCCTAACCATGGCCCTATACCATCAGCATAAGATGCTACTTCGTTCATACCTTCTTCAGAACGAACCCAATCATAGTCGGTGTCACTTTCGCCCCAGCTATTCTCGCCTATAAGCATCACCACTTTGCCTTTATAACCCAATGTTTCGCGAATGCGTTTCACTTCTTTAAAATCAAAACATTGAATATAGCTGTTGCTATTTTCCACACCGAAACCGAACGCATTGAGGGTGTCGATGACAATCTTACTCGCATCAACGCCTTCGTCGTGGTGAAAAGCAGGAGACTTAACTTCAGGATACACGCCAACAGCTGCTTCAAACTGGCGATTAAGCTCGCTGATAAGCTCAAAGTGCTCAGTTAATGTAGCAATCTTAAAATTCGCGTGTTTACCTTGGTATCTATCCTTAAATACGGGGGTACCGTTGCCACCTGTACGTTCATGTACTCTTAGTGCTCTCAATTCTGCAAGTGTAAAATCCCGTGCATAATACCTTCCGTCAGCACGGTGCCGAGCGGGAAATACGTCTTCAACATCGGTAACGGTTTCCAGATGAATATCGTGTAAAACAACAGGTATATCGTCTTTGGTAATGACTACATCTTGTTCTATAAAGTCGGGCCGCAAAGAGAAGGCAAGCGTAGCAGCTTCAAGTGTATGTTCTGGTAAATATCCTGATGCGCCGCGATGTGCAATAACCGTGAAGGACTTAGTAGCGTTTGCTTCATTAGTGTTAGCAAGTGGCGCACTTGATGTGAAAATGCTTGAACACACTAATAGTAAAGCAGGTAAAAGACTTTTCTGTATAGCCTTACCTTTCACACTATTTGAATAAACTAACTTTTTGTACTGCACAGTAGCACTACTCCATGTGTTCATTGTTATTTGCCTTTTCTCTTCTAAGCCTTTTAAATTATTAGGCCTCAGTTAAATCATTACTATCAGTGCTCGAGCGAGATAGATTTGTTTTGTATAAGTTCTATCGCATAGCCGTCGGGGTCACGGACAAAGGCTATCACGGTGGTGCCGCCCTTTACGGGGCCGGGCTTTCTATAAACGTCAGCGCCGTTTGCCGCTAAGTTTTCACAAAAGCTGTAGATATCGTCAACCTCAATAGCGATATGGCCATAGGCATCGCCTTTATCATAAGTGTTATCGCCCCAATTGTAGGTCAACTCAAGCACTGTGCTGTCAGACTCATCGCCATAACCGACAAATGCCAAGGTATATTCGTATTCCTTGTTCTCTGATTGACGAAGAAGGCGCATACCCATTAGCGAGGTGTAAAAATGAAGTGATGATTCTAAATTCTCAACTCGAAGCATAGTGTGAAGCATTCGCATAACAGATTCCTATTTTGCCGACACCGAAAGTAATGGCTTGCGGCGTACTGCATGATTATTGCGTGGTTAATGTCTCTCCATTCAAGCGAAAACACCGCATATCAATTAAGGGCTTACAGTGATATTTAGTTTGAGAACAGAGCAAAAAACACAACGCAGTGTGACTTTAATAAATAAATGTTAACCCTTTAAGACAGTTATACAATTTTTGTTGGTGAATTAAAGTCATTTAAAAGTTACATAGATACATTAATAAAACACGCGACTAAAAAATAAACGCGAAATGATTGGACATGACGATGTTTTACCTGTACCTTCTGTCTCGCTCTAGATATGTTATATGCTTTACCTAATACTGCGCTGTACCTTTCTTTATTCCTTCAAATTGAAGTTCTATTTAGATATACAACTGCTTTACTAGCTTGGTTATGTCTATTGCTATCGGTGATTTTCACCACAACATCAATTTTTTTAAAAAAGGTTTTTATTATGTCTAATTCAGTAAACGGCACAGTTAAATGGTTCAACGAAGAAAAAGGTTTCGGTTTCCTAACACCTGAAGCTGGCGGTAAGGACGTATTCGTACACTTCCGTTCAATCACTTCTGACGGTTTCAAAACTCTTGCTGAAGGCCAAGAAGTTAGCTTCGAAGTTGAACAAGGTCAAAAAGGTCCACAGGCTGCTAACGTAGTAGTTCGATAAGACCTTAACGCTTATCTACTAAATATGGGCTCTTTGACTCGCTGAGCGAGGCGCAGAGAGCCTACTTTCCGTTTTAAAATTTCTTAACACAACCTGCGAGGAATTCAAAACAAACTACATTTATAAAGAAGTTCTTAATATGCAAATCCAACATTCTGTATCTACATTCAATAGCGCGACATCTTCAGCGTTAATTTCAAATATCTCTACCAACAAAACCACTGTTGCTTTTAAAGAGGCAAATACCTATCGCCATGTTGTTCTCACTTCACGTGAAGAAGTTAGACGATTCGTTGCTGAATTGGTAAAAGCGTCTTAACGGCACAAGTTGGGCAAATCTTAGGTCGAATATTAATCATCTATGCGCTTAGTATTAGCTTTACGTCGTTATGAAAAGCTACGTTTATCATTACCGTAGTACGCCATTATTGGCCGACAATAATACAAAGCATATACAAAAATAGCGTTAGATTATGTTAAGGCCAGCATACTTGTTTTGCATGCTGACCTAATTGCATTAAGCATTAGTGAAAAAACAGACGTTTCTTCGAAATTATTTTGCTTTCAAATCTATCTCGGAATCAGCAAGTAAGTATATGCTAGCTGCGTATGCTGCGATGTTTTGCGCAAGCTCATCGGGATTGATTTTATCTAAAGTGTCATCCGGAGTGTGGTGAAGATCGAAATAGTCCCTTCCGTTCTGATTCAGTCTAATTGTAGGCACGCCTTTCGCTGCAAGTGGAATAATATCCGGACCGCCGCCGGCGATATCAGCGCCGCCTCGAACAATGCCAAGTGGAGAAAGAATCTTTGCGATTTCATCTACTAGTACTGTTGCTTCGGAGTTTACATTAGACACCAGTTGCCAAATAGTTTGCGCCCCAAAGTCAGACTCTGTCGCCAGCACATGATTATTAAGGTTCTTCTCATGCTGTTTTGCGTAAGCAAATGCGCCTAACAGGCCAACTTCTTCAGCACCAAACATAACTACACGAATAGTGCGTTTAGGGCGTTCAGGAAGTGAAGCAATTAACGCGGCAGCCGCCGTTGTTATTGCAATACCAGCACCATCATCGACCGCGCCCGTACCTAAGTCCCAACTGTCTAAGTGGCCGCCTATAAGCACGATTTCTTCAGGCTTTTCACTACCGACTAAATCTAAAATGACGTTGCCGCTGCTTACTTCGCCCTTCCACTTGGATTCCGAATGAAGCGAAAGTGAGAGTGGTTTACCAAGATTGTGTAGACGTCGTAAATGATCAGCATCTGGGTTTGAGATAGCAACGACGGGGATATCTGCCCAGTTTTCGCCATCAGAACTCATCATGCCTGAGTGAGGAAAACGATGAGAATCCGAACCCACTGAACGCACTACCAGTGCCTCAGCACCACCGCGTTGAGCATGCTGCCACCCTATACGGCGACGTTGGTTAGCCTGACCGTAGCCTGCACCTGTTTGACTTTTCACCATGGCGTCGCCATCGACGAAGGCAATTTTGCCTTCCAGAGCACCGTTTTCAACAGCTGTTAAAGCGTGAATGTCGCGGAAATACACAATGTCTGCATTAATTTCTTTTTCTGAAGGGGCCGCACCACCTAACGCAGTGCCATAAAGCGGTTGTGCATAGGGTGAAGTAAGTGAAATATGTAAATGACCTCTATCCCAAAAAGGCATAGTGAACTCTTCTACACTAACTTTATCGAAGCCCAATCGAGTTCCTACTTCAACGCCCCAATCTCTTGCGCGTTTCTCTGCTTCAGAGCCGCCTAATCGAGGGCCTACTTCTGTAGTAAGTGATTCTACAATGCTATAGCCTAAGTCACTTTTTAGTGCTTTTTGGATAAGTGCTTCAGCATTTTTTTTCTGTTGAGGCGTAATTGGTGAGCTTTCAGCGAAAACGCCAAAACTGCAAGCACTTACCAATGCACCAAGCGCTAAACTTTTAGCGATAGTATTTAATCGAGACATGTGTTCTCCGTGAGTTATTTTTATATTTCTATTTTATTTGCGTTGGCACAAATATGACATATCAATCATAGCCAATTTGATTGGTGCTTTCGAGGCAAACCATAAGCCCTAGTGGTTCGTTAATCGTAAAGTCGTTTGGTGCGATCTGTTATATGAGATAGAAAAAAATAAAAAAGGAGTCTTTCGACTCCTCTTAAAATGTTTTTATTTCCGCTTCTTCAGCATCAGCTTTTGTTTTTTCTCTTGCTCTTTGAGTACTTCGTTAATGAAGCTTTTCCTTCCGAATTCTCGTGTAATAACGCACTTATTTAAGTCAAATCCGCGGGCAGGGCAGTATTCTCTTCCATAAAGAATGATTTGTAGATGCAGGTCGTTCCATCTCTCTCGGGGGAACAGGCGTTTTGCGTCACGCTCGGTTTGCTCTACACTTTTTCCGTTTGAAAGGCCCCAGCGATACATGAGTCGATGGATATGGGTATCTACGGGAAATGCAGGGATGCCAAACCCCTGAGACATGACAACTGCTGCGGTTTTATGTCCTACAGCCGGCATCGCTTCTAATGCCTCAAAGCTTGCTGGAACTTCACCGTTATGTAGCTTGATAATCATGTCGGATAAATGCCAGATCCCTTTAGATTTCATGGGCGATAAACCACAAGGACGGATAATGTCTTGAATTTCTTCAATACTCATCATCACCATGTCATAAGGGTTATCGGCGCGAGCAAATAGCTTCGGAGTAATCTGATTGACCCTTTCGTCAGTGCACTGCGCTGATAGCAGCACAGCGATTAGAAGAGTGTAGGGATCTTTATGATCTAGGAAAATAGGTACTTCTGGATAAAGTTCATCCAAAATTCGCATGATTTCTTTGACTTTTTCTTGCTTTGAGATGGGCTTAGCAACATCTAACATTAAGACAGACTCTTACTCTTATTTTATGGTCTCGGTAAAGGATGACTAGCTTTCAGCAGTAACACGCACCCGTGCAGCTTTTTCTGTTGTTACAGTTTGCTGTGCAGCAATTTTTGCGTCAATAATATTCTTTATAGCGATGAGCAAGCCCATTCCTAAGAACGCACCGGGAGGAAGAACGGCCAGCAGGAAAGGGTTCTCGGTACTAAACAGCACGACTGTCCAGTTTTCAGCAATTGGACCAAATAGCCTATCAGCTCCGGCTAATAATGTTCCTGCGCCCAAAATTTCACGCATACCACCTAAAATGACCAATACGGCAGTAAAACCTAATCCCATCATAAGCCCGTCATAAGCGGAGGCAAGAGGGTCGTTTTTAGAGGCAAATGCTTCAGCGCGACCAATGATTGCGCAGTTGGTGACAATAAGCGGAATAAAAATGCCTAAGGCTAAGTAAAGCTCGTAAGTAAATGCATTCATTAGCAGCTGAATAATAGTAACAAAGGCAGCAATAATCATGACGAAAACAGGGATACGGATTTCATTTCTTACTAGGTTTCGCACTAATGATACGGTTACGTTGCTACCAATCAGAACAAGCATGGTGGCAAGGCCTAAACCTAAGCCATTGATAAAGGTAGCGGTAACCGCTAACAAGGGGCACAGCCCAAGCAGCTGAACTAAAGCTGGATTGTTTTTCCAGAGCCCTTGTAGCGATAGGTCGCGAAAATCGGTCACGTTTAAAGCTCCTCTACTTGTTGAGGGTGTGCCTCATAAATGTCGTTAGGCTCAGCGGTGTTAGCGTTATCTTTGCGTTGGCAAGTGTTAGGGGCAGAGAATAACGCCGACTGGTTAGCCTGTGCATACAACAAGGCTTCACGCACTGCGCCTACTACCGCCCGTGGCGTAATGGTTGCGCCAGTAAATTGGTCGAACTCGCCGCCATCTTTTTTGACTTGCCATGGTGCTAAATTATCGTTTGAGAAAGGTCTGTCGCTAAACGTGGTGATCCAGTTACTAACCGCAAGCTCAATCTTATCGCCTAACCCTGGCGTTTCTTTGTGTTCAATCACTCTAACACCGAGTACCGTCATTTTATTTTCAGTAGGTTTTCTCTCGTCTTGATTAACTTTATTTACACCCTCATTGTCTTTTGAATTTAAAAACTCAGATGCGTTCACACTGACGCCTACAACTAAATCAATATCACCGCTATAACCGTCAGGAGCGGTGGCCTCAAGCACCACTGCACTCGGTTTACCGTTCAACGTGGCTCGGTAAACTTTGTGCGCTTTTTTTGCGCCTAATTCGGTTGCCGTCACTTGAGTGCAGTTTGCGTATAGTGGATTATCGTGAAATTCACTGGGCACTACTTCATTGAGCACGCTCAGTAGTTTCTGCTGCTTTTGTTGCTCAATCTTATCTTTAGTGCCATAAAAGGTAAGCGAGATAAGAGCGGTAGTCACGACGGCAAACGCACCTAACATCAACCCGTTTTTAGTTAAGCTGTCTTTCATCATTAATATTTACCTCGACCTTTATCGGCATTTTTCCCATAAACACGTGGGCGAGTGTAATAATCGATAAGCGGTACAGCCATATTCATAATGATCACTGCAAACGCTACAGCATCTGGATATCCACCAAACGTCCGAATGATAACAATCCAAAAGCCGATGGCCGCCCCAAAAATGATACGCCCTTTAGGTGTGGTCGATGCTGATACAGGATCGGTGGCGATAAAGAATGCGCCAACCATAACTGCGCCATTAAACAAATGGAAAAGCGGTGAGGCATAGTAATCAGCATTGGCTAAATGAAGCAGTGAAGCGCAGACAAACACACTCATTAACATGCCGCCTGGAATATGCCAGCTGATTATGCGGGTTTTCCATAAATATAGTCCACCCAGCAAATAAGCAATACTCACTATTCCCCAGCCTGCGCCAGCGGCTTCAAAAAAACCGCCATCGAAAATTGGCTTAGTGAGTGATTCTGAGTAGGTGACACCTTGAGTTAGATCGGTTTTCAACGTGTCCAATGGTGTCGCCATCGTTACACCATCGGCAATGGTTTTAAGCTGAGTAACGTCATATCCACTTGTTGTAAACCCCGTAAATATCAGCGAAACAGCGTCGAAGAAGCTCGGAGTAATCCCAGCGTGAGTAGTGGGAGGCAACCATAAGCTCATGGCGGCAGGAAACGAAATGAGCAGAACAACGTAAGCGATCATTGCAGGGTTAAAAATGTTGAATCCTAAGCCACCATAAACTTGTTTAGCTACTGCAATGGCAAAGAAAACACCGGTTACCGTCATCCACCAAGGGAGGGTGGGCGGAATGCTTATTGCGATTAAAAGCCCAGTTAAAACGGCGCTATAGTCGGTAAGTGTGCGCTCTATAGGGCGATTCCGAAGGTATAAAATAAGGCCTTCAAAAACCAGTGCACTTACTACAGCAATCACTGACTGTATTAACATGCCCCAACCAAAAAAGAAGGACTGCGCAATCATTCCTGGGATCATGGCGTAAATCACCATGCGCATGACTTGACCCGTATCGCGTTTAACCCGCTGGTGTGGCGAACTCGATAAACTTAATTTCATTGTGATTCTTTCTCTTTATCTGCAGCGGCTTTTTTCGCCTTAGCTTTAGCGATAGCTGCGGCAATACGTGCTTTCTTTTCATCCTGCCCTGACATCGGAGCGCCGTCTTGCGTGTTCGTTTCTGCATTGTCCTGCGAGGGTGATTCACTCGGTTCGCCCTTCGCCTGGCTCTCTGTCTCATTGTTTTCGGTAGGCGATGATTCTTCTTGGCTTGCTAGGGCACGCTTTTTCGCTTTAGCTTTGGCTACGGCTGCTGCAATTCGGGCTTTTTTCTCGTCCGCCTCGCTTTTTCCGGAAGAGTCTGCGTTGCTTTCTTGTTGAGTACTGTTGCTTTCTGGTAAATGAACGATTTCTTCGTTTTCTTTTTCATTACCGGCAGAACTAACCGTTTGCGCTACTTCAGCCTCTGCCTTTTTGGCCTTCGCTTTAGCTACTGCTGCGGCAATTCTTGCCCGTTTCTCGTCCTGTTGCTCATTCTTCTGCTCGCCTGACTGAGCGATGCTTTGAGAAGGAGATTGTGCTGGAGATGACGATTCTGGCAGCCCATTTTCGGACATACTTTTGGCCGCTTTTTGGGCTTTTGCTTTCGCCACTGCCGCTGCAATTCGCGCTTTTTTCTGTTCTTCTGCTGATAGTTTTACATTGTTATCAGCGGTAAATTCTTCTATGTTTTTTGCGACGTCTTCGTCTGCATGTTTGTCTGCGTGTTCGTCTGAGTGGTTTCCGGGGATCGGCTCTTCAGAGGGAGCAGCTTGTGCTGCTTCTTTCGCTTTTGCTCTTGCAATAGCTGCAGCAACTTTGGCTTTTTTCTCATCTTCAGGCGATGGCGCAGCAGGTTGAATAGACGATGATTCGTCGACCTTTTCACTTTGAGCTTGCGCCGCTTTTTTCGCCTTAGCTCTGGCAATAGCGGCCGCTACCTGAGCCTTCTTATCGTCTGTTGCAGTGCTTGGTTCGCCAGTGTTCGACGTTGTACTCTCATTACTTGAATTAGCCTGCAAAGCAGCTTTTTTAGCTTTCGCGCGAGCAAGCGCCGCGGCCACTTTGTCTTTCGCTTCTGTTACGTCAGTATTGCTGGCGTTATCGACTGCTTCAGCATTGTGTTCTTTCGCTTTATTAGCAGCTAAACGCGCTTCTTTGGCTTTTCTGTGCTTTTCTTCACGTTCACGCTTTTCCCGCTCTAAGCGTTCTTTGCGAGCTTCAAAACGTTGCTTTGCTTTTTCTGCTTTATTCTTCTCATCACGCTGTAGACGAATTTCTACTTTGGCTTGGCGATAATAATGGACTAGCGGTATTTCGCTCGGGCAAACGTACGCGCAAGCACCGCATTCAATGCAGTCGAACAGGTCGTATTCTTCCGCCTTGTCATATTCTTTTGCTTTGGCATGCCAAAACATTTGCTGAGGTAGCAGAGAGGCTGGGCAGGCATCAGCGCACGCGCTGCAGCGAATACATGGTCGCTCAACATTGTCGTCGACGAGCTCTTTTTTTGCAGGAACAAGTAAACAATTGGTGGTTTTTACCACGGGTATGGTTGCATCCGATAAGGTAAATCCCATCATGGGTCCGCCCATTACCACTTTAGGCGCTTTTTGCTTTTTCGGATTGTATTTGGCTTCGCTCAATAAATGAGAAACAGGAGTACCTATCAGTGCTCGGAAGTTGCTGGGTGACTCAACGGCTTCACCGGTCACAGTGACAATTCGTTCAATAAGTGGTTTGCCATGCAAAATGGCATCAGCAATAGCGTAGCAGGTGCCTACGTTAAACATCATTACACCAATATCCGCTGGAAGGCCGTTTCTTGGCACTTCTCGGCCAGTGATGACTTGAATGAGTTGTTTCTCACCACCAGCAGGGTATTTGGTTTCTACGCTGACTACCCGATAATCTTTCTTATCCTGGCAGGCAATATTTAACGCTTCAAACGCTTCTGGTTTGTTATCCTCTACTGCCACAATAATCGCTTTGGGGCCGATTAAGTGTACAAGAATATCCAGCCCCTGGCGTATTTGCCACGCATGCTCGCGCATAAGGCGATCGTCAGAAGTAATATATGGCTCGCACTCAATACCATTTAAAATGAGAAATTCAACTGGTTTTGAGGTCGATGTTTTAATGTGAGTAGGGAAGCCCGCACCGCCCATGCCTGAAATACCTGCCTGACAGATAGCATCAATCAGCTGGCTTTTGTCGACATTACTGTAATTCGTAGTAGCAGACAGTTCACACCATGTATCTTTGCCGTCAGGGCGTATCGAAACACACATTTCTGTAAGGCCGCTAGGGTGCGCCACAACATGCGGCGCAATAGCCACGACTTCACCCGAAGTTGGCGCGTGAACAGGCACTGAAAAAGGCGAAGAGCTTTGCGAGAGAACTTGACCTTTTAATACTGTATCACCAACCTCTACGCAGCATATTCCATCTGAGCCAATATGCTGTCGAAGCGGCACTACCAATAATTCGGGCATAGAAGGCTTCTGGATAATAGAAGTGTTAGAAAGGGCCTTTTTATCGTCTGGGTGTACACCACCCGGAAACGAGTATGTTTTTCCCGCATTTAAGGTTTCTATAATTGAATCAAAACTTGGATACATCACAATTACGACACCATTTTTATGGGAATATCACCTTTAGGTGATGATGAAAAATCCCACTTCCACGTAGAAGTAGTTTCAGTGATAGGAACCATATCAATACAGTCAACAGGGCAGGGGTCTACACACAGGTCGCACCCTGTGCACTCATCGGTAATGACAGTGTGCATATGCTTTGCCGCGCCCAAAATAGCGTCAACAGGACATGCTTGAATGCACTTCGTACAACCAATGCATTCATCCTCACGAATAAAGGCGACTTTTTTGACGTCTTCCTCGCCGTGGGCTGCATCGAGGGGTTTAGGTTCAACACCCATCAAATCAGCAAGCTTTTTGATGGTAGATTCACCACCGGGAGGGCACTTATTAATATCATCGCCCTCGGCTATTGCTTCAGCGTAAGGCTTACATCCTGGATAGCCACATTGGCCACATTGGGTTTGTGGAAGCACGGCATCTATTTGCTCTACGAGCGGGTCACCTTCCACTTTAAAGCGGATGCTGGCGTAGCCTAAAACAAGGCCAAATATTAGGGCTAATACACCGATTGCAGCAACGGCAAAAATTATGGCAGTAGACATCGTCATTATAGCTTCACCAAACCACTAAAGCCCATGAAAGCAAGAGACATAAGACCTGCCGTAATCATGGCTATTGACGCGCCTTTAAATGAAACAGGTACATCCGCTGCTGCGAGTCGCTCGCGCATCGCAGCAAAAAGCACTAGTACCAACGAAAAGCCAACGGCAGCGCCAAAACCATATATGAGGCTTTGCATGAAATTGTGCTGTTCTGTGAGGTTCAAAAGTGCAATGCCTAATACTGCGCAATTAGTCGTAATGAGAGGAAGAAAAATACCCAGTAGCCTATATAAGGTAGGACTGGTTTTGTGTACCACCATTTCAGTGAACTGAACCACTACTGCTATAACAAGGATAAAAGCTAGTGTTCTTAAATAACCAATACCCAAAGGTGCGAGTAAATAGGTTTCTACCAAATAGCTTGTTGCAGAGGCGAGAGTGAGTACGAATGTGGTTGCCATAGACATGCCCATGGCGGTCTCTAGTTTTCCAGAAACACCCATGAATGGGCATAACCCGAGAAACTTGACCAACACGAAGTTGTTAACCAGTACTGTACCAATCAATAGCAGTAAAAATTCAGTCATGAAAAACGCAATTCCTTCGAGGAATCTAGACGGACATTGCCCGTGCTTTAAAAAGAAAGATAGATTGTTTCTATTATCCCTTTTTAGAACGGGTTTAACAACTTGATTGAATTAGGGTTATTTAATGTCTAAACGCGTTGTTTTGGGAATTAAAATAAATGGATGTGGGTAGGACGATTTGAGAGCCAACTAAGTGGCTCCCCGAGCCCTCCTTACTGGGAACTATTAACGTGCCAATGGTCGAATTTAGGCGTAAGTTGCCGCCACAATTGAGAAAAGCGGCATAGCTGTATATTTTTTAAATAGTTCCCCCCTAATGTGAATTTGCCCTAACGCTGCTTTTTCTGCTGCACCAAAATGGCAGTATGAAAACGGACAAAAGCAAGTTCTTAGAGCCACGTAACCACATTACATTTAAATGTGATGTGTGTTTGCACGTGTGGGATTCAGAGCCCGAGGAAGTGGTTAGTGATGAAAATTTAGCTCACCCTTACCGTTATTTTGCCACTTGCCCGTCATGTAGAGCGCATTCGCAGCAAATTCCATGGCAGCGCGGCTTATTCAGCAGCTATGTGAAATCAACAGGCCCCAAAACACTGGAAGGTAAAGCGGCCTCTGCAGCAAACTTGGACGGCCACCCTACACCAGAGGAAGCGTTAAGAACGCGATTTAATGCGTTGAAACACGGCGCAGCGGCAAAGCAAGCGCTCTATTTTCCTGCGAAGCCTGGCAAATATGATGCGTGTGAAACATGCGATATCGATTTTGACTACTGCAGCCAGCAAGTGGCATGCATGCGCAAAACTGAATTATTTATGCGCCATCTGATCGCCATTGAAAGTCACGACCCAAAAATGCTGAGAGAGCACCAAGCGATGCAACAGGCTAACTTTGCTTCGTTAATGGATGACATGCTGATAAGCGTAATTAATAAAGGTGTCGTGCTAGAAACACCGGCATTCTCATTTGATAAAGACGGTGGCTTTCACCTTGCTCAGTACACTGATAGTGAAACTGGCAAGAAAACCACCATTATGGATACGAAAGCCAATCCGCTGCTTAAGCATATCTTCGACCTAATGAGCAAAAACAATCTTACCCTGGCTGATTTGGGCATGACGCAAAAAGTGCGTGAAGAGAATGAAATTCAGATGGGCCGCTTACAGCAAGAAGGCAAAGATAAGCAGAGCTTGGCCGACTTCCAAAATAAACAGCATGAATTACTCGATAGCTTGCGCGAAAAAATAGTGAATTCTCAGAATGCGCTTAGCCAAGATGAAATATTGCTAGAACACAAGAAAGCGAACGGCGATGGCTGAACGTGTAACCGCAAAAGAAAGGCAGCGCCTGCAGCATTTGGCTGAAGCTGAAATTATGCGTTACAAGGGTGACCATTCCCTTTGGCATAAGCATGTTCACGACATAACACTAGACCCAATGCAGGTACTTAAGTGTTATGAAATGGATAGGTACCCAAACACCATCGATAACAGTTGCCGTCGTACAGGTAAAACCGCAGTTAAAGAAATGTGGAACCTCGAATACCTGGCAACGAATCCCGACCAAGAACTGGGGATTGTGGCGCCCAAAGAAGCACAAAGCCTGGTTAACCTTAACTACCACCTAGACGCTATTCGTCGGTCTGAAATTCTCGGTAACTTTATTGAATACCGTAATGGCCGTAAGCAAATGAGCGATACTTATTTTAGGTTCTGCAACCGAAGCATAGCGCGAGGTTACGGTATCTTTTCCCAAATCGACGGCGGCGATTTAACCTTGGCCTCTATTGAAGAGGTCGACGACTTAGACCAAGAGCGCCTTAATTCCCGTTTCCTACTTACCATGGGTTCGACACGCCGCTTAGGTGCTGACGAAAACGCCAAGAACGAACCAATAATTAGAATTACAGGTGTATTTAAAGGGGCGTCGGTACTTTCAAGTTTGTTAGAAACGAAGAAATATCACTTATTGCCTACGGTCGATTGTCACTTAGGGGTAGAGCTTGGGATCCTAAACGGTAAGTTTATCGACGACATGAAAGTTCAGCTTTCACCCGAAGAGTACATTCGCCAGCTGCTGTGCATTAACACCAGTTCTACTAACTTAATTTGGGAAAAGTATATTCGTGCAGCCATTCAGATGGGCGCAAAAACCAACATTGAAATGGTTATCCCCGAGCCTGGTGCCAGATATAGAAAACGCGGTTTATTAAGTTTTGGTTACGATGCTGCAGGCCATGGTGAGAGCGCTACGGCATCAAAGCATGCATTTATTGTTACTGAGCAAGTCGGAAACTATGTTGTTTTTGTGTTTGCAAAGACATGGGCTGCAGGTACCGACGACTCGGTTGTTAAAAATGACTTGCTTGCGTTCTGGCGTTACTTTCGTCCCGACTACGCCATAGGCGATGCTTACGGCTTAGGTATGCTTACCCAGTTAAACCACGACCTTTATTATGAAGGCCTCACCCCAGTTGATATACGAGCGATTAATGATGGTGAGTCGAATGCTTCAGCATGGAATGATTGGGCCTTTGCACCCTTGCGTTTTGAGGGCTCAATAAAACACAGTATGGCGCAAGCATTAAGAGGGGTTTTCCACCACGGCCACGCCGTTATTCCTTACGTCGAACATTTAGAGCCGTCCGGCTTAGATATCGATAGTTTAGCGATTTCAGATATGAAAACCTTTATTAAGCAGCTATCGAACATTAAGCCAGAAGAAACCAGTAAGAGTTATTCAAGTTACGTAATGGTGCTAAAGAAAATAGGCGATGACTTATTCGACGCTGCTATGGCGTCTGTGTGGGCGCTTGCTACACGAGGCCAACCAAAACCAAATACAGCCGTAATGTCATCTTCCCGAAGTCGCGAAGAATTGCTAGGCACCACCATTTTATTACCAGGGGTATAGAGAGTATGGGAATTATTGCAACAATTAACCGAGCGCTTGGCCGCCATACTTCCTCGGTAGATGCTGTAAGTAAGAGCGAAGAGGCCCAGCACAAAGCAAACACGCGTGGTGGTACCACGGTTAACACTGAAAATTATGTAAGACGTTTGTACAATGAACTTTATGTGTCTCCTGAGTATAAAGCGTCAGTTCACCACATAAGAGAAATGGACCGCACCGACCCTCGTGTTAAACGAATTCATAGGCGCATGGCCCGAGATGCAACAAAAAACGGTATTCGTCTGCAGTGGAATGGAAAAGAAAACGACCGTATTAGCCGGCTATTTAAGCTTTGGGTTGCCCGTCTTGGTCTTAATAATCCTCAAAAGCTTCACTCTGACGCACGAGGTGCAGTGATGGAAGGTGCGCTTGCCATGCAGTGGGTTGTGAATGACCAGCGAAACATGGTGTCTGGCCTTCGCATGCCAGCAGAAACCATTCTTGCTGATACGTTGCCAACAGGCCAACTTCAAAACATCGCCGCAGCCTATAAGCAATTAGACCCCGTTGGTGGGTACCAGATTATTGCTGAGTTTGCTTTTTGGCAGCTTTCCGTTGTCAGAATTGACCCCGACAACTACGACGATTTTGGTTGTAATGGTCGCCCTTATTTAGATGCCACACGAAAAACGTGGAAGCAGCTGCAAATGACCGAAGACGATTTAGTAATTCGCAGACGAACACGCGCACCGCAGCGCTTTAGCCACGTTCTTGATGGTGCCACAGCGGAAGAACTTCAGAAGTATAAAAACGGCATTGAAAACGAAAAGGGGTTAATGACCACAGATTTCTATTCAAACAGAAAGGGTGGCGTTACTGGGGTTAATGGCGATGCTAACCTAGACCAAATTAACGATGTTGTGCATTTGCTCGATACGTTCTTTAGCGGCGCCCCAGCACCAAAAGGTTTATTTGGTTATTCAGATGGGTTAAGCCGAGACATTCTAGAAGACCTTAAAAAAGACTACTTTGAAGAAATAGAGGGCCTGCAAGATACCCTTTCACAAGTTTACTTTGAGGGATTTCGCCTGCAGCTGCTGTTAGCCGGTATTAATCCCGACTCTTATAACTTCAATGTGCAGTTTACCGAGCGCAAAACAGAAACACGTAATCAGAAAGCAGACTTGGCGCTTAAGTATCAAGCGCTGGGTGTACCAGACTCATTAGTATGGGAAACGGCAGGGTTCGAACCTGCTTACGTTATGGATAAAATCAAAGACCAGAAATCAAGTGGTGATCCTTATCCTGGCGAACAAGACGATGATGACGGCACACCAACTAACGACAGCCCAAAACCTCGTGTTAAAGTTACACCAGGTAATGAGCCTAAAGGTGAGTCTGCAACCTATGTCCGAAACGCTTAAACCCATTGGTGATAATTTAGTTGTTACTGATGAAAAACCGGAAAATTCGTCGTCTGTCTTAGATGTTATTGACAGTCGCCCGTCAAACCAAGCCACTGTGTTAGCGGTTGGCGAAGGCCGCGTGCTTAAAAACGGTAAAAGGGCGCCGATGATAGTTAAGCCAGGGGATAGAGTTTTACTAGGTAGGTATGCTGGCTTTAGGTATGAACTTGCTGATACCACGGTACGCCTGCTTTCTATTAATGATGTGCAAGCCATATTATGAGTGAGTGATCATGAGTGAATTATCACGCAAGAAAGCAATAATAAAACGGGCACAGGCATTGGCTTTAAAAGAGTACTTTGCCCTCGACCTTAGCGCTCTGGCTGAACTGCAAAGCTACTATGAGAGCAGCTTAGAAGAGGTGATTAGTATTCTCCTTTTCTACGCTGACAGTATCGGCATTATTCGCTTACAACAGCTTTCCGCACTACGCACCGACATAGAACGTGCGCTTAATAATTTGGCAAGTCTGCAAACCGAACTGCTAAACAGAAGTTTGTTGGCGTCGGCTAATACTGGTGTAAAGCCATTTTTGTCGCATTCAGTTGCACAATCGGCGCTAGATATTGCCCAGCGAACTACGCGTTTCGTTAAACAGTTCACCCAAGACGACGGCTTACAGCTATCTGACCGACTTTGGATAATTAACGACAACAATAAGAACAAAGTACTACGAGCAATAAACAGCGCAGTTATTCAAGGGCATTCGGCCAGCGAAGCAGCGGCCAGTTTGGTATCCAACAACGAGTTGCCCACTAAAGAAATTAAAAACAAAGTTAATAATGCATCTGCAGAGAAGATAGGAAACGTACTCAAAGCACAAGGTAAGGATGAAGGTGCGGCTTATTGGCAAGCTAGGCGTTTGTTTAGAACAGAGCTAAATCGCGCTCATGGTATCGCCTTTCAGAATAGCCTGGAAGATGATGACGACATTATCGGTACACGCTTTATGCTTAGCCCTAATCACCCAAGGGTGGATATTTGCGACATGCATGCAAGTGTGAACCGATTTGGGTTAGGCAGAGGCGTTTATCCAAAAGGCAAAAACCCGTGGCCTGCTCACCCGAATACCCTTAGCTATGTAGAAGCTGTATTTACCGATGAAGTGACCGACGAAGACCGAGCCACCAAGCAAGACCGAATAGAGTGGTTAAGCAATCAATCGGGCAATATTCGCATTGGTGTACTGGGTGTTTATAAGAACAACTTGCTACAAAATGACCTGTTAAAAGAAACCATGATCAGGTCGAAAGTGAAGGCCTTGAAAAACCGTTTTGGTTAAAAGTTTGCCCTAACGCTGCGTTTTCTACACTGCCACACTCAAACTAGGTTAATAATAGTTGAGTGTGGACATGCCCCAACACAACCGAAAAATCCAATTGGAAGCACCTACTCATACGAAGACGGTGCGCTTTCTTGCCTCTGCAGTTTCGGTGGATGCCGAACAAAAGACCTCAGTGGTTACTATCACCCGAACGGGTAAATTCTTTGACCCTCGCTACGGACACTTTGAAATTAGCACCACAATGCTGCAAAGCATGGTGAATAACTTCAATAAAGGTGTTTTTGGTCAGGACATTTTCATAGATAAAGCCCATAACCCGAGTGACGGTGCGGCAGGCACAATTACACGCTTATTCCTGGATGGGAACAAACTGCGTGGTGAAGTGGCGTGGACGCCTTTCGGTCAAGAACTGATTGAAAAGAAAGGTTATCGCTACTTGTCAGCGGAATTTATTGAAAATTTCGTCAGCAACGAAGAGCCCCATACCGAATTTGGCCCCACGCTTTTGGCGGCTGGCTTGGTGGTTCGCCCCTGTATTAAAAATCTAGACCGTGTAGAGCTATCGGAAGGTGAAGACTTCGATGGCATGCAGCTAATTTCACAGCAGCTGGCGGTTCAATTCTCTAAGGAATCAAACGTGGAAAAATTACTTAAGTTATTTAAAGAGGCGCTTGCGAATAAAAAGCTAAGCGAGTCGGCAATATCTAAATGGGTAGATACAGCTAAGAAAGTGCTTGAAGGCATTTCAGATGAAACCCAGCAAAAAACGTTAATGGCGAGTCTGCAAGAAACGGCGTTAGCACTTGCTGAAACTTCACCAGAAGCAGTGCCTGTTGTTAACGTAAACAGTACTGGCCTGTCTGAATCTGAAGTTAAAGCGCTATTCGAAAAGCTAGAAGCAGACAAAGCCAAAGTGCTGTCTGACGCTCAAACTAAGCGCGATGCAAACGTTAAACTATTCACTGAGCAAGTGAATGGCACCGAAGGCCTTTCTGAAGGTGTAAAAGCGAAGCTGCTTAGATCGGCTGATCTTATTACTGCAGAGATGACAGAAGGCCAAGTAAAAGCACTGGCAACACAGCAAATTGTGCTGGGTGAAGAGCTAGAAGCGCAAACCAAACTGGCTGGCATGGGTTTCCAAGGCGGCAATGGCCCGATGGGTTCTGTTGTACTGGCTTCTGGTCACAATGCTAATGCAATGAAACTTGCTGAAGATGTGCGTAAGCAACTTAAGCAAACGTCGTCATTCTCAAACGGCTCAATTCGCCTATCTGAAACGGTTGACCCGTTCGTAGATAAAGTACTTACCTTGTTTGATGGTCAGTATAACCAGCAGCTTAACCGCGAATACAAAGTACTAAACGGTGAAGAAGGCAGTATTTCTGATGCAGCGCTACCTTATGCTTTCCGTCGTGAAGTAATTCGTGAAGCCCTGCACGACATGAATATTCTTCAGCTGGTAGCAGCCGAGACAGACCCGGGTGCACAATCAACCACGCAAATTCCGTATGAAGAGCGTAAACCGTTCAAAGGCCGTAACGATGGCCTAGTGTTTGAGCGCGGTGGTATTCCGAAAGCAGGTGTTCAAACTCGCTTCGATATGGCATACGTAAACGCAATGAAAATCGCGTTCAACGTGTCTAATGAATTAATGCACTTTACTCGTGTAAGCGGTATTAACTGGGATGCATGGGGCCGTCATGTGGCGTCTTGTTCACGTATTTTACGTGAAATTGTAGTGCGTCGCCTAGCCAATGAAATGCTACGTATTTCAGACAGCCTAGCAGCGGTTGAAGTTACTGCAGAGAACATCGCTTCACAGCTTGACGGCTCAAATACAGTAGTGAAAACCAGCGCGTTCCCAGTGGTTCGTCCACATCAAGTATTCGACCTTCAAGGCAATACTGTGGGCAATACATCTAACCCAATTACTATCATGTTCGGCGGCTCAGAAATTTTGCCGTTTGACGGAACGGGTAACCAGGCATCTGGTACGTATTACGTATTGGCTAACTGTAACTTGGGCTACATTCAGTTTGTTGATGAAACGGGTGAAGTGGTTACACCTAACGAGACAAATGCAACAATTTCATATTCTCGTGCAACAAACGTGGCAATGTTCGACATTGACCTGCCAGCAGACACTAAGCTTGAGCAGCACTTAAACGGCTTGCTACGTAAGATTGGTAACCGTAAAGCGGTAATGAAAGACGACCGCTTCCAAGCGCCTAACTTCCTGCTTATGAGCAACACGCTTAACGACATGTGTACCAACGCAGACCAATTCATTGTTAGCCTTAAGCGTGACGGTAGCGACACGAACGGTATGGGTGATTTGGCCGCCATTAAAGCAATGCCAGCATGGTCTACGAATGCGCCAGGCATCGACTTAGGTGACGAACGTATCCTTATGGGCCAACGTGGTACTACGCATTATCGTGTAGCAAAAGCGTTTTCTATGAGCGAAATGCAAGAAGGTCGCGACCCTGAGACGGGTGAAATGAACGGTACCAAAGAAGCCTACGGTGAAGAATACAACGCTATTCACACGCCTAAGCCACTGGCCGATCGTTATACCTCGGTTGTTGTGTACTCGGGCACTGGCCGCTAAGCCAGTCATGTAACCCAAAAAGGGCAGGCCACATTGCCTGCCTTTTTTATTAACTGGCTAAAAGGTAAAAACCATGAAAGTTAAAGAAGCGATTACCAATACCTCTGCAGCAATTATGTTTGTAGCTGGTAAAATGATTCCTCCTGGCGAAACACGTATTGTTGAAGTACCAAAGCAATCAGCATCTAGCCAAGTGGCAGCTATGTCGTTTGATGCGAAGGGCGAACTGGCTACAACAGTAGCTAAATTGAAAGAAAAGCTTGAATCGTTCACCCAAGACCAACTTCAACAGCTTCAGGCTGAAGAGGAACAAGGCCAAAACCGTGCTAGCGCGATTGATGCCATTACAGATGAAATTAAGTCTCGTGAGTACAGCGTTGAGCTAGAGGAATTTGCATTAGCATTGTCTAGCGTTGAAGACTTAGATGCATTGCTGCTTGACGTTGCTAAAGATGAAGCCAAGGTAGCAATGGTAAACGATGAAATAGCAAAACGGGCAGAGCAACAAAAGCATGTCAATCAGTAAAGCGGATCTTGTAGCAAGCTTATTGGTATCGGTATCAAGCAGTACTAAACTGCTTGATACTGACGATATCACGATAACCAGCACCATTGTTGATAACGCACTTGATGCGCTATCAAGACTTGCGCCGGCAACAGGTATCGACACCATTTCTTTGCAGCCTGGCGTGCAGATATACCCAGCGCCCTCTAACATTTGGGCGTACAAGGAAACGGCGTGGGGCTTTGACCAGCGCGCAGCACCATGGGAACCTGGCTATATTTCTCGGTTACCTGATGTGACCTACAACGAAGGGAGTATTTACTTTAGCTTTGCACCTACTGCGCAGATGATTAGTAATCTCGGCAGTCGATTTACCTATTTCTACTATGCTCGCTACCAAGTGAATAATGGCGCCATAGAGATAGAGCCACGCAAGCAGGCACTACTACTTTTACTCTGCCAAATGGAAGTAATGAAACTGTTAGTGCTGCGAGAGCCTGGCACGCAAGTTACTACCAAAGGGAATGCAGGCAAGATTCAGTATGGCAGCCCCAAATTAGCGTTTGAAGCGCTTCAAGAGGAAGCTGGCCGTATAGCTGAAACGCTATGAACGAAATCATTCTAGACCTTAACACTCGCGCTCTAATCAACTATTTAGAGCGCAGTGTTAACGCCATCGATGGAACTACCGCAAAATTACTTCGCCGTTTATCGCAAGAAGGTACCAGAGAAGCGAAGCGCCACACCCCGAAAGCAGAAAGCACCCTAACCAATTCAATTCGCGCTAAGCAGCAATCCGCTAGTTTTCATCAAGTGGTAGCTGGTGTTCATTATGCCAGGTATGTGGAAGAGGGCACGGGCCGCGGTGGATGGGTACCAGACCAAACTATTTTAGATTGGATGGACGTTAAAGGTATTACCCCCGACGACGAAGACATGAGCATTGAGCAGCTGGCCTATCTCATACAGACCAAAATTTTCTATCAAGGCACCCCAGCGCAGCCGTTTATGAGGCCAGCGCTTGAACATATCAAAGCGAAAGCGCCAAACCTAGCGTTGACTTACTTTAAATCTGCATTAGAGGTTAAAACAAAATGACCCCCGAACAGCGGCTTAACACGGTTAAAGATAACCTTAAGCAAATAGTTGGCATTCACCATGTCACACGAAATTACAGCGATTTAGACACCGAAATGGACAAGCACGAACGCATTTATGCCGTATTGTCCTCTGGCTTTCCGCAGTTCGGTAGCTTGTACGACACTGAAGACGAAGTGCATAACTTTATGATAGTGGCCCAGCAGCTGGTGAACGAGAACACCACTGGCGAGCAAAAAGAAGCCATTGAATTTTCTATGCTCGAATTAATTAAAGAATTAGTTGCCCAAGATGGTGAAGCGAACGAACCGCTTAACCTTGAACTGGTCAGCGCCAGAACCTCGCGCCAGATGGATCCTATTCACGCTTGGGTTTTATTCGAACTGCGCTTTAACGACCTTTAACTTTTGCCCTAACGCTGCGCCCCCCTCATTGCGACACTGAGCACTACAGAAAAAGGGGGCGACCATGCCTATTACAGTAACCAATTCATCTACGAAGCCAGTGCGCAGCGCCGGCATTAACTTCGCACCAGGTGTAAACACTTTTGAAGACGGTGAGCTTTCCAGTGCCCAACTAGCCCAATTAGCGCCAGTTAAGGTACTGAGTACAAAGCACACCGCAAAGCAGGCACCTGTCGCTAAATTAGCAAAGGAGCCTAAGCAATGAGTGCTAAGTATCAAAAGTATAAGGTGAAACGCCTTCTGCTCACCATGGCAGTGTTTAACGCTGCAGCGAATCCAGCCCTAGTCATTGGTGAAGATTATATTGCGGCAGGCGAAACGCCGAAGCACATCCAAACCAAAAACGCCGAACTTTCGCTAGAAATTGAAACGTTAGACCGTGAACTGGACGATGCAACCCTAGGTTATAAGCCCCAAATGCTAGTGGGCCAGCATTTTACTATTTCAACTGAAGTAGAAATTGCTGGTTCCGGTACGGCTGGTACTGCCCCCGTTTATAACGACCTAATTAAAATTGGTGCGTTCTCAGAAACGGTGAATGCCGGCACTGATGTGCAGTACGAACAACTGGACGATGATAGTTGGCCCGATGCGACTATTTATTTCTACCACGCTGGCCGAA
This sequence comes from Alteromonas sp. KUL150, assembly GCF_009811475.1. Lineage (NCBI taxonomy): Bacteria > Pseudomonadati > Pseudomonadota > Gammaproteobacteria > Alteromonadales > Alteromonadaceae > Alteromonas > Alteromonas sp. KUL150. Next base: position 136,881 of record NZ_BLIJ01000028.1, on the reverse strand, counting down.
ACCATAAAGTATTGGGTGCACAGGCCAATGTAAGTGTTGCTGTTGCCAACGGTGCACTGCCTACCTACACCCTAACCATTACAGGTACCTACGGCGGTGTATTAAAAGAGGCTATGCCCACTCCTTCTTTCAATCAACTTAAGCCTGTAAAGGTGGGTAACCAATACACCACGTTCACGCTAGACGGCAGTGAATATGCGCTTATTAACTACTCTTCAGACCAAAACAACGAAGTGAACTACACCGATTTGCCAGGTTATGAAGGTGTGAGCATTGATGACATTGCGCCAGAAGGTGAAATTGAAATTCTAGTGCCTGATCACAGCGACTTCGACCCGTTCGCGATTGTGAATAGCGAAGCGGAGGTGTTCCTACCTTTCTCGCTTCAGCACGGTACCACAGCAGGCAATATCGTTACCTTTTCCAACCCCGAGCTACAAATTTTAGGCGTGGGCTACGGCGAATTTGAAGGTAAACGCACGTTTGTGATGCCGTATGGCGCCATTGGTAAAAACAAAATTACGGTGAGCTAATGCAATTAAAAATTAAACGAAAAGAAAGTGTCGTGTGGCCTGTATCTGTAAAGGTACCTGCAGACGGCGGGGCGCTTGAAGAACATAACTTCTTTGCTCGGTTTAAGCGCTTATCTGAAAAAGAGTTCGATGCTGCGGCCAAGGAAGGCCAAACCCCGTTACTTAAAGCTGTGATGCTAGAAGCTGGTGAAACTGAAGCCAATCTAGAAAAGCTAAGTGATGAAGACAAAGCAGAGTTGCTTTCAGATACCAATTACCGTGTTGGTCTTTATAACGCCTACTTAAAGATGGACGCAGGCGTAGCGGAAAAAAACTCCTAGAGGCCGCCCAGTTTTGGGTAGGCCCTAGCGTTACAAGTAGCGACAAACAGGAATACATAGCGCAATTAAGAGACGGCTACGGGATGGACGAAGCGCAGATAAAAGCGGTTCTCCAAGAAGACGAAGACTTCCAAGACCGAGTGCTAGAACTTCTTCCTGAAAACCAAGCTGCATTTTACTGGTTTTTAGATGTTGATGACCTATGGGTTTACACCGAAGGTTTCAGAGTTGCGCTAGATATCCCTGCAGTAATGGCCGATGCACAAGCAACAGGCCGCAAGTACAGCAAATTGGACTACCAAAAGTTAAGGGTTCTTAGCCGTCACGTAGTCTCAACACTTAACGAGCGTGCCAGTGAGCAAAAGTGACCTAGATATAATGATTAACTTACTTGCCAATACTAAAGGTATGCGCAAGGAGTATCAGCAGGCCATTGCACAGCAGGTAGCCCTTAATAAAGAGCTTACCCGTGGAACCTCGCAAGCCACTAGCCAAGCTGGCAGTTTTACCACTTTGGAAAACGCGGTTGGTAAGTTGGATAATCATCTAAAGGAATTAGTGAGCCAACAGGCCGCACTTAACAAGGAAGTTAGTCTTTCTAAGCAAAACACGAATGCCGCCCGTGATGGCCTAGACCGTTATGAGCAAGTGTTAGAGCAATTACAGCGCGAAATGCGCGACGTTATTGCCAGTCAAAGCAGTTTATCTCGCAGTTTACGTACTACTGATACGTCAGCATCTGCAGCAACGCGAAACATTAAGCAACTTGAAGTACAAAGCCGAAGCCTGGGCGCAGCCGTTCGGCCACTTGGCGGTTACATTGCCGGTGCTTTTGGTGTGCTTGCAGCGCAGAATGCCGCGGTAAATATTAAAGACACCCTTTCTGATTATCAGCAGTTCAGCACACGCCTTCGCTTCTTAAGCGTAGACACCCAAGACTACGCTAATTCACTGAGTTTCTTAACGCAGCTAGCAGATGATCATGGCAAGTCTGTACTGGTTATGGGCGAGAGTTATGCCAGCCTAGCTGCACTGCGTAAAGGCGACATCATTAATCAGCAACAGCAATACGATATAATGACAGGTTTAAGTAATGCGCAAAGCGCACTGGGCGTGAGTACCGATCAACTGGGTAACCTAATGTATGGCTTAGGCCAAGCGCTTTCCCAGCCAACGGTGCAAACTGCTGAATTCAACCAGGTGATGGAGCCTATCCCTGGCTTAATGCAAGCTATCACCAAAGCGGCCGGCCTTCAGGGTAAAACCTATCGAGACTTAGTAGTAAACGGCGAAGTAACCAGTGCCATGTTCAGAGATGATCTCATTAAAGCGCTGGGTGAATATGATGGTGCAGCCAAAGCAAACATTGACAACATAACCGCACAAGAAAACGCGCTAGAGAACTTGCGCGTGCAAACCATTGCCGCATTTGAACAACCCATTAGCAATGTTTACGGCGAGCTGCTTGAAACCACCGGTGAAGCACTCACGTTTGTGAGAGATAACGCGCAAACACTAACGACTGCTGTCGAAACCTTAACAGCCGTAGCGCTGGTTCGCGGTGCAGCGGCTATCAGTAATTACGGTGTTGAACTTGGCCGCAAAACGGTTGCACAGCAAACAGCAACAGCAGCAACACTCGCAGCAGCGAAAAGGCAGCATGAGCATAACCTCTCACTTCAATTAGCGGCCAAACGGTCGCTTGAAGTTGCCAGCAACGATACATTGCGTGCCGGCGCTCTTACTCGTTTAGCCGCTGCTAACCAAGCAGTTATCGCCAGTCAAAAAGCCCTTAACCTTGCAACAGCGCAATATGCGGTAGTAGGCAGAGCCGCGACAGCTGTAGCTCGTGGTTTATGGGCTGCTATAGGTGGCATACCAGGCGTGGTTTTATTAGGTACCTATGCGCTGTATGAATGGGCCACATCGTCTGATGAAGCAAAAAACAGTACTAAACAATTAAATGATGAAGTAAAGGCGCTTCAAAATACACTCAGCCCGTTTTCTAAGTACACAAGAACGCAGGCAGTAGGCGCACTTCAACGCTACACAGGTCAGTTAGAACTTGCTAAGGAACAAGCAGAGGAATTGCGTAAACGCTTCGAAAATCCGTACTTTAAAACGACGACTGAAGACGTTATTGCCGCAGAAAAAGAAGTGCAGCGTCTTACCGATATTATTGTTCAACTTCAGTCTATCTTATCAAAAGGTAACGCCAGCAATGATCCTGTTGTTAATACGGCAGACATTACAAAGCAGCGAGAATCCGCTGCAAAATTACTCGCTGACCTTGAGCGTCAGCGCGTTCTTTACGGTCAAGTAGGCGAAGTCGCTCGTGTCTCATATGAAACTACCCACGGCTCGCTAAAAGACCTTACTGCTGCAGAAAAAGAAGCGCTTATCGTTGCTGCAAAGCGTTACGACGCTCATAGACAAGATGTAGATATCAGAACTGAGCAAAAAAGTGCGGTAACGTCACTTACAGATGAAGTGAATAAATTAATTGCTAAAAACGACGAAGAGCTTGCCCTCTATGGCGATACCAGTCGTGAGGCTCAAATTCGCTACGACATCGAGCATGGTGCACTGAAAGATATTAACGATGCACTAAAGCAAAAGCTGATTCTCCAAGGGCAGGAGCTGGATAACTTAAATAAAGCGAAGTCGCTTCAATCACGGGTTGAAAGTATTGCTGTGGGTACCATGACACCAGCGCAACGAGAGGTTAATAATCACAAAAACAACATCAACGATTTAGAAACCTATCGAGATAGTTTACCAGAGCAGGAGTTATCGAAGCGCCAAGAAATAAATCAGTTGATTGAAGCCGAACAGAAAAGGCACTCCGATGCTATGGAGGATATCCAAGAGTCTCTATCTGATGAGTTTGCAAAAATGTGGGAAAGCACAATCAATAATTTCTCTATGCGTATCGGGCAGGCAACAGCAGACGCGTTATTTGAAAGTGAGAATCTTGGTGATGGGCTTAAAAACGTGTTTAGAAGCACGGCAAAGCAAGTTGTCGCAAGCCTTATTGAGATAGGCGCAAGGCGTCTAGTACTCGCGCTCATTAACAAGAAAGCGGCGCTTTCTGAAAATGCAGTAGCCACTGCCGCGGCAACAACCTCAGCAACAACTATTACCGGTGCCATGGCCCCAGCTGCAGCGGCCACCACCTTAGCAACAGCTGGTACAAACTCAATAGGCTCAATAGCAGCCATTGCCGCAGTAGGTGCAGCCATGGCCGCAATGTTTGCAGGTTTATTCGATAAAGGTGGGCATATCCCATCAGGTAAGTTCGGTATTGCCGGTGAATATGGCCCTGAATTCGTAAAAGGCCCAGCGACCGTTACTAGCCGTGTAGACACCGCCAACATTTTAAACAGACAAGCGGCCAACGATGGCGGTGGGCGCAGCGTTGTATTCAACGACAACAGAACAATCAATGTTTCAGGTGGCAACACTGAAGAGGTAATGACGCAGCTAGCACCTATTCTTGAACGTCAGCAGCAAGAAACGTTAGCGAAAGTCGGTCAGCAATTTAAGACGGGTACAGGCCCAGTGTATTCAGGTTATAGGGCATCGCGATGAGTTTACCTATTTTCCCACGGCATATTTTGCCTTCATCCCTGCAATTTAAAATTGTACCCAATTCAAGTGTATCGACTGGCCCTGGGCGAACCTCTGAAGTGTGGACGCGACCAGGTGCTTATTGGACCTTTAGCGGTTCATGGTCGAAGGTTCGATATGCACAAGGGCGAGAGCTTTCAAACTTTATTGATTCGTTAGACGGTAGCCGCGGCGAATTTATGATGTGGGATAGTACCCATACTCAGTTAGGTGACTGGGCAGGTAACATCGTGGTTGATGGAAACGACCAATCAGGCACGGTATTAAAAATTAAGAACGCCATTCCTAACACATTGATAGCGCCTGCTGGCGATCGTTTCCAGCTAGACAACTATCTATACAAACTTTTAGAAGATGCCGTTGCCGACAACATCGGTGAATGTACGCTTCGCTTTAGGCCTCAATTGCTAAGTATTCCGATAAGCGGTACCGGCTTAGTCGTTAACGACCCAATGAATAAAATGATGCTGCCTGACAACCAGCAGGGGCCGAGCTTCGCGCAACGAAAACTGGTGCTGAATGATTTTTCTATCAGCGGCTACACGAGTATTCGCGCATGACTTATCACCTCGAACCGCAAGTTGAAGCCATTCTTAGCCAATCTGAAAAGTGCGCCTGCATTATGGGTACTATCGAGTGGCCTGCTGGCATGGCGCGGTTTCACAATGGTGCAGGCCCAATCAAATCAGACGGCGAAACCTATTGGGGCGTAGCTAACAATGGAATGGTAAGTGTAATTAAAGAGGGTAGCGCTCCTCGAGTAACGCTAACACTTATTACCCCCGACACGTCGGTACTTGCTGAGGCGCTTAAAGATGATGCGGCAGGCGGGGAAGTGCGTTTGTACCTTGGCGTCTTTAATGACGACCAGCAGCTGGTTGCAAAGCAGCTTATCTATCTCGGCATCGTCAACAACACCCCTGCCAAGTACAGCGCTCCACCGACTATTTCTGTCGAATGTGTTAGCTACACCCATCGATGGAGCCAACCAAAACGCTACACCACGTACAGCGCAGCGAGTCAGCGTGCAATTTACCCTAACGACAGCTTTCTAGATGACGTCGAAGCCGTAGCTAAAGGGCCGCTAAGTAGTTACAGCGGAAGTAACGCCGTAAGCAGTGGTGGCCGCGGTGGTAGAGGTGGCGGTACAACAACGAGGCAGCGATGATAAGACACACTGACTGGACAGTTCGTCTGACAGATTTTGTAAAAAGTAAAAAGCACACGCCCTTTGAGTGGGGTGTGAATGACTGCTGTTTGTTTGTAGCTGACATGGCGCTTGCTATTACAGGTGTTGATCCTGCAGCCACGTTTCGCGGCAAATACAAGAGCGAACTTGGCGCTATGAAACAATTGAAAAAGCAGGGATTCGATAGTGTAGAAGCGGTACTAACCCACGCTTTTGGTTCAACCGTTTCAAGGCTAGAGGTGCGTCGCGGTGATGTTGTTTTATTTGAAAATGACGGCAGAGACATAGCAGGCGTTATGTTTGGTGAAGTACTCGCCCCGGGTGAATATGGGATAGAAACATTCTCTCCACTTTTAATTAAAAATGTTTGGAGGGTTGGCTAGTGGGTAAAGCGGTTGAAGCCGTTGGTGGCGCATTGGTTGGCTTAGTCGGCGGCGGTCTAAAATTTGCGTTTGGTTTAATTAGTGGTGTGTTCGGCTCACTGCTTCAGCCAGAAATACCAGATACCAGCGCCCTTGGCACTGGCCACCAAGACCTGCGCACAGAAAGTAATTCACCGCGACTTATGATTGTGGGGAAAACAGTGACAAGTGGGCCTATTACTAAGTACCAAAAGCGCACGCTTAATAAGAAAGAATACAACTTGTTCTTCACACCATTGGCTGCACACCCTTGTGAGAGCGTAGAGCTTTACCAGCTTGATGGAAAAGACACGTCTTCACTAAGTGGTAACGGCTACAGAATTCAAGTGGCGCTAGGTGACCAAACAACAGCAAACGCTACTGCCCGTACAGAAATGACCAATGTAGATGAAGACTGCATAGGTTTCGGCATAACGTACGCTTATCACAAGTACGAAGTGAACCCTGACATCTTCCCGAACGGCGTACAGGACGTTAAATTTTTAGTTGCCGGCATAAAGTGCTACGACCCAAGAAAAGACAGTAGTGTAGGGGGCAGCGGTGACCATAGAGCCGATGACCAAAGTACGTGGGAATGGACCGAAAACCCTGTTCTTATCAATTTGTACTGGAAGCGCTTCGGCGGTGACGAAGTATTACCCATTGAAATGTTTGACCTGGCTAACTTGGCCTACGAAGCAAATTTATGCGATGAAGTTATTAGCTTCGAAGATAAGAACGGCGATACGCACACTGAAAAGCGCTGGACTTGTAACGGTGTAATAGACCTATCACAAGGGCAACGGATTGTTGAGGACGAGCTACTTAAAAGCTGCGGTGGTCGCTGGGTTGAAGCTGGCGGTAAGTATTGGCTTTTAACTGCAGCTTATCGAGGTCCTGCAACCGTTACACTAACTGAAGATGATTTAAAAGCTGACGTAGACCGTCAGCCATACACACCGCTTGAAGACAGGTGCAATGCTGTTGTTGCCAAATTCATCGACCCTGATTCCTTTTATCAAGAAACGAATAGCACTGAAATCTTCAGTGAATATTACCGTGATACACGCGATAAAAAATATCTGCAGCATGCACGACAATTGGCATTCACCAATTCTGACACCATGTGTCAGCGCTTAAACAGAGTCTACATGGAACGGTTAGCCGCTGGCGATACGCTTAAGGTCGTGGTTGGCTGGAAAGGTATTAAGTGTTCTCCTGGCAAAGTGGTGAACATTGAGTTTAAAGAGCACAATATTATCGGTAAAGAATACGAAGTTATCGACTTCGACTTTGACACTGAATCATTTACTTGGACATTGGTTCTACAAGAAACAACTGCAGAGATTTATAGCGATAGCGTTATACCTTCAGAGCGAGACTTAACGCCAAACACTGACATAGACAATACGTACGTGTCAGCGCCACAGAATATTAATTATTCGCCAACGCCAAACGATGCTTATCGGCAAGGTTTACTAACGTGGGAGCATAGCGCACCAGATAGCGTTCGCCGTTATGTAGTGCTAATCACCAAACAACCTGCAGATAGTTTTAGCCAGGTCTATTACCCGACGCTACCTGCATTGGATATTAACAATTTAGCATTGGGCGACTACAGCGTTGCAATTTCTGCTCAGAACCGCTTTGAAAAAAACAGTGTGGCTACACAAATGGCGTTTAACGTAGGAGCGACCTCAACCCCGACCGATGATATTGGCATTAATATTTTGCCAGGGCGCGTAATAGTTAATGGCCCAACTCCACCGAATGGCCGAGCAACCTACGAATGGAAGTACTCATTTGAAGGTAGTACACAAGAGAACTTTGACGCCGCCATTAATGCTGGTCGTAACCTTACAATTACTATCACCAACACGCCGCACAACGGCACGGTAACGGTTTGGTACCGACTGGTAAACGACACAGCTGCAGACCCTAATTGGTTATCGGTGACTATTCCCAACCTGATTGGTATTGATGCACAAGATTTTGTGCCAGAAACCTTTGCTTTGGTGCAGTGGCCTGGCTTACCCGCAGCACTAGGTGATCACATTGAAGCGATTACTAATGATGTGTCTTATTGGAGTACCCAAACCAGTGAGCAGGGCGATCAGTACCAGCAGCTTATTTACAACGTTACCGAAGCGGTTAGCGCTAATCAAATCAACAGCACAGAGATAATTGGGCTTAAGCAGAAAGTAGGTACCAAGACAGTTGAGGCGCAATTTGCAGACTTTAAGCAGGTAAATATCGGCTATGAAGATGAGAACGGCGATTGGATTGCCGGCGCACCACTGGTTCGGTCGTTTGAAGAAGTAAAAGTGACAAACAGGGCGGGTGAAGAACTTTCTGTTATTAACTTCATGCAGGCGTTGGAAGACCAGCTTGGTGAGCTTGGCGGCACTTACTACTTAGGCGTGGTAGACGAAAACGAAGAGTTTACTGGCTTAAGTATTCAGGGCGGGAACAACAATTCATCAATTCACCTTTACATGGACAACCTTAAGTTCGCCAGTCAAGCAGGCGTAGTGTTTTTTAACCTCAATACTATTACTGGCAAGTTAGAAATAGGTGCAAATACTGAGTTTACGGGAACTATTAGAGCTGCTCGGGAAGTAACCGTTCGTGAGCATTTTATGCGTGTTCAAGACTATGACGGGTTTGGTCCTGATAATTTAGTGATATGGGAAGGCGACCCTATTTTAAATACAGACGGTGAGCCAGACTACAGCCAGCTGCGCAAATCAAACGGTAAATACGGTTGGAAGGACAGTTTTGCTAATGAATATCTAGGGGGCTCGTTAACTACGGGTGAATTGATAAATGGTGGCGACTCAACACTTCTAACTCTTAACCCTTCAGTGGAAGTTGGCCCATTCACAACCAATGGAAATCCTAAAACGGTTAGCTGTAGTTTTGGGTGGGATGGAAACCACACGTCTGATGGTGCGTGCCCTACAGATTCAAGCTTCGTACCCCAAGCCACGCTTATTCTTGAACGTAGCCTTGGTGGTGGGGGATGGTCAGAACTTCAGCGAAAGGTTATTACAGGCACAGTGGAGTATAACGAGTTCTATCAGGATGATAGAGCTGAGCCTAGTTGTAATCAAAGAGATAGAACGGGAGGTTCGTTCACTTATACAGATACTAATACTTCACTGGGAACATTTTCATACCGTCTGAGGGTTACAGGTCAACAACGTGCGCTATTGCAGCAATTTATCGACTCTCAAAGGTTGAGTCTAATTAGCGTCGAGGGGCGTCCGTCATGAGCACAGTGAGAGAATTCCCAAGCGTTACACTTACAAACAATAGTAATCTGGTACAGATAAACACCAACGATTCTAACTTCTCAGTAGTGCCGGGTAGCGTGATTTTCATTGCAGGTGATAGACCTCGAGTGGTTACAAGCGGAAACACCGTTAATCGCACCTTAACGCTGGCTATTGCTTATACGGGCAATGACATAGTAGAGAAAAGCGCGACCCTTATACCGCTTGGTCAAAACAATGCCTTATTGTCCGCTATTACTTCACTAACAGAAGCACAAAACGGACTAGCCGAAGCATACGGTGATGGTCCTGGTAATGTTAGTGAAATTAGCTTTTCAATGATTGTCGACCCACCAACAACGGCTACGCAGTGGCCTACTTGGACGCAAGTTCAAGGGGATATAAACGAAGTATTGCCAGAAACTGCTACTCGTTTTCCTGACTTTTCGGAAGTGAGCGGTAAAGTTTCGATTGAACAGCTGCCCGATGATATTGATACGGACAATAAACGAACGCAGGCACTGAGCCCGCCAGTAAAGCAAAACCTAAGCCTTACGCATATTTTGAGCGATTACCCAACGCTTAAAAAGACCGAGGTGTTACCCGAGGATTCCCCTAATAACGAACCTCAAATTCGTTACGATGATGTGCGCGGATTGGTGCATATTTCACTAACCGATAGATGGGTAACTATCCCGACTGTTATAGGCTCACGAAAGTTCGCGATATTTCAGAGGGGTACAATTATACGCCTTAACTCTGCTTACTCAGGCGGCATTAAGCTTAGAGTTTATCCTATGGGTAACGGGGGCTTAGGGCTACCCAACAACCCAACGTTGGCTAATCACCAGTGGCATGAGTATGAGACTACAATCCCAGAAGAAACCCCACTGTACAAAATAGGGGAGTTTAACAGCGAGTATTTTGAAGGGATTATTGATTACGTTGAACTTGATAATTCATGGGCCACATTAGATGCAGACCGTTCTTACTATCGTTCGTTAAACGGCTATTTTGATGTGGCGTTCGGCACACTAAAAAGCCCATTCAGAACCTTTTACCAGAAAGCTGACGGTTACTGGTACAGCGAAGATATAACACCACAAACGCCTAATTATATGGGGCTAAGCTGGACGCAAGACCCTAACAATTACCGTAACTATTCCGTAAATGACGCAGATGGTTCTACCGATGCACTCAGGTTTTTTGGTGACGATTACGATGATTACAGTTTTGAAATCATCTTAGTTGTTCACAGCATGAACCGGCACATGGCTGTCACTATTTCTAACAGCGCTCCAAACATCGTTTATGAAGCTGAACCTTATCGTTTTCTTACTAACGCCGAGCGTATTTATTTCAAACGAAGAAACAACGGTATTACCGGAAGTATGACGGTTGAATCAATAAAAATAAGGATACCTGTCAGTGAGTATTAATCGTTTATTTGATGTGAATTTAAAAACTGCGGATGGGTGGACGCAAGGTGAAGACTGGGCGGAATGTAACCCTGTTCAAGATATAAATAGCATATATCACCGAATCTATAACGACAGTGACGGAGAAAACCCGAACTATCGAATAGAGCGCGGTGACAATTTCTATATAGGGTCTCACCCGTCTGAAATACGAGACTGGATACCAAGAACTGCGCCTTGGAATTTCGACATTGATGAAGCAACCGAGGGCGCATGGTTCTCGTTTTACTTCGGCCTACAAGTGGGCGAAAGTGAAATTGATACAAGCCTTGAAAACCGCTCTCCGTGGATCGTTAATGCACCGTCTGAGTTTATTTTGCTTAGTGCGGATTATCACCGTTTTTACAGCGTAAAGCTTAAAGACTCACAAAACTTTTTAACGCTCACCAAAGACAATCGGGGTACTGAAATTCACGGTGCCATTTTAAGTAACGCAGGACTGATAAATACCGGCGGGTATCGTATGTTTGATTGGGTTTTACGAAGCTTAACGTGGATTAAAACAAAGCTTAAAGCACTTATTATCCCCTTAGGCTCTAGCAATGTATCAATGCAAGGGTTCGATATTACCGGTTCGGGCGACATTGGCATTGCTGTAAGGGCGGGTCACTCTGAAATAGAAATCGTAGGCGGCAAGATTGTAAACGAAAATAATCTTTTTGCCGAAAACCCTATACCGTTTATCGGTGTTCACTTGGAGCAGGGTTCTAAAGCTATTGTTCGCTATGTAGAAACACAAGGGTTTAGTGACGAAGGTTTTAGGTTTGAATGTCAGGTTGATGTTAAAGGTTTAACCTCAACTTACGACTGTAAGGGTATTCACTTCTCTGAAACTTCTACGGCCCGTGACTGCATGGTCTCATGGACGCGAAGATTACAGGGTGATGGGTTTGCTTACGAATTTAAAAAAGACGGTGAACTAAATAACTGCGGTTGTAACTTAGATGAAACCAGTGGCCTTGGTGTAATTGTCGGTCATGCAGGTTCTACCATCACAATAAACGGTGGGGACTATAAAGCACTAGCACCTCTGCCATTTGTATACGCTCGTGGTGCGAGTACATTTATTTTAAACAACGTTACGGTGAACGGTGAATTATACAATGAAACCGTAGTTCTCACGGAAGGTGAAAGTTGGCGCGGGGTGAAAGCCACAGTTAAAGACGATGTGTTGCCAGTATACGCTAACAAAACGCTTGCACTACCATATATGCATATCCCGCAAATGGAGGATGCAGTTTCGGTACAAGGTGCTGAAAATGCGTTTTCTAGCCAGATTGATTTACCCAGCGGCGCGAGAATAGTACCTACGGGTGAGGGTTCTTTGCGCTATATGCCTTTAGATGCTTGGTTGCATTTAGACCCTGGCGAAGAAGCTATAGACTATTTCAGATATAGCACTGAAAACTTTATCTACATGCACCGTTTTAAAATACTGCCTTCACCAGAGGTAGGTGCAAAGGTTGTGCAGCCTGATGGATTTAGCGGTTTGGGTTGGTCTAAAAGCGGCAGTAACTACTATGCGAACAGCACAAGTAACCCGCTAAGTGCTAACTACAATTTTGAAGTTGGTGAAGTTTATCAAATCTCTTTGAAACTGGTTGATAGAAAAAGTGGTTCAGTCACACCGAAAATCGGTAGTGCCGTAGGGCAATACAGCCATAGCTTAGAAGGTACCGAGGTATGGCTTATTCGTGCGCCAGCTAACGCAACACAAGTTCAAGTTACAACCAACGGCTACAAAGGTAACGTTCAAAATATTTATGTGCGAAAGCTACTAAGAACCGAAACACCCGCAGTGCCGCAGTTGAGTGCTACGGTTGACGGTAACGACGTTAATTTGATGTTTGATGTGTTGCCTGTAACACGACTAAAAGACCTGTATACCGCAGATATTTACTTATCTGGTGTTCTTGAACAGAACGAACGTGACGGGTATAGAGGTTCAAACGCTAATGCTCACTATCTTGCTGAGAACGTAACAGTTAGAAATCGCAGAAACGGAATTAACCTTCGTGGTGCTGAGTCGCTTGAAGTTTACAAAATGGATTTTATTGGCGGTTATGAAGGTAGTAACGAAACATGGCAGACAGCAGTAGCAGGTGACTTGTATGGACCTTTCGTAAAAGAGCAGCAACTACATTTTTGTGATGTTGACTTACTGCTAGAGTCTAATTTTGGAAACTATGACAGCCGGTTTGGTAATTCCGATTGTTTTGTTGTTAACGGTGATTATCACGGTGAAGAAGCGTTCAAATACTCTGTAAACATTTACGGATGCGATTTGAAAAACGGTTCTGACTCAGTGACCGACTTAAAAAAACGATCTGAAATAAATCATTCGCGTTACGAAGGTGCTTGTAAAATGCTTCGTACTCACGCCAAAGGTTCAGCTACGGTTGCTAATACCGAGTTTGTTAGAACTTCGGGAGTCCGTGAAGTATTTTCGCCAAGCCACTCTAGCCCATACATAGAAATATGGAACTGTGCGGTTGATGGTGTTCGCTGTGTTTCTACCGAGCAGCTTCAAAATCAGCCTAAAGGTTTTGGCACATACAGCACTTATAGCCCTGTAAGAATACGCTCAAAGCTTGTTCACGTCCTAAAAACTTACCCAACAATGAAAGACCTTTGCCGTGCAGCTATGACCGATATGGAATTTCAAATATCAAGCGATAGCGGCTCTAGTTGGTCAACCTTAGACGTTCCTAACACCGGATTACCTGGGGTTGTCGGTTGTTTCAAACGTTCAATTAACTGTTCATCAGGCACATACAAGATCAGATGCCGTTGCCTAAACGGTGCGCTCACTGGCGCATGGTCTAACGAAATCACAATCACAGTATAGAGAGATTAAAAAATGCCGGTATACACTTTTGAAAACAATGAAATCCCTGCTGAATTTAATGTTCAACTAGGTTCGGTTGTTGCTGAAAATGGTGCTTTAAGAGCCACCTCATTTGGTAACCCCGCAACATTTATTACTATGGAACATTTAGCAGAGGGCGAGGTCTCCGTAGACGTTACTCCTAACTCAGACAAGACTCCTTATCATGGGATAGTTATAAAAGGTGCATCGGATTGGAGAAATTCATTACACCTAATAAATAAACCCAGCGACCAAAGAGTTAGGTTAATTAGTACCGTTAATGGCTCAACAGCAGAGGATTTGCTGGACACTAATACAACAGGTATATCTGAATCAGCTACTAGGACACTGAAAGCCGTTTTTAGAAATGGCAGCGTAGATTGCTACGTTAACAGTCAGTTTTTAGGCACTGTTAACTCAACATTAAATGACGGGAATATCTACGTAGGAATTAGAACTGGGGGCACAAGCGCAACTTATGACAATTTTACGGTTAACGGTTTACCTAGCGCAGCAGTAAAAACCGTAACTTTTGCGTTGCCAGATGCAATTCAAGGGCTAAGCGGCGTTAACTACATCATCACACCAAACCCTCTAGGCGACTCAATTACCAGCGGGGCGTTAGACACAAGCGGTACAACAATAACGTTTAACCTAAACGCATTCGGTAGTGTATCGGTAGGCGATAATCTTCTAATGATAGCCACAGATAAACAAGCGGCTGACGATAATACAGATGTTATCGCTTGGGATGCATCAACAGTAGTTGAGGTGTAATCATGGCTAATTCAGCACTATGGAGTGAAGGCTCTAGCACATTCACCGAGCAAATAGGCAGCAGCCCTACGCTTTCCGTTTCCCTTGACCCTATAAATTTATGGTCTACCGGAAATCTAGCTTTATTCACTACATCACGAATAGTCGCGGTAACCCTTACCAGTGATTCACCTGTAAATATACTTTACAGTACAAACGGTGGTGTAACGTTTTCCAGCTTTGCCACTAATGCGACCAGCGGAGTAGTAACCCGTTCAATTTCTCTAAATATAGGCACGTATAATTTAGTGTTCAAAATAGAGGGGGAAGACACGGAATACTCGGGTTATCAAGCAGTGGTGAGCCGATTGGTTATTTTGGGTAGTGGTCAATCAAATATGGCGGGCGCTGGCTCTGGTGCCTCAGAACCTTTGTATACCGATGGAAGCGGCAACACCTCTTGGCTTTTGGGTATGAACGATGTTGCACAGCCAATGAAGAATGTTTGGTGTGATAAAACAGATCAAGTAGATGATTTTCTTGCACCGGTTGGGAACCCTGGTAACGCTTGGATGATATACCTAGCTAACAAGCTTATTGCTGAGTACGCAGAGCCGGTAATCTGTGTTCCCGCAGCGAGAGGTGGCACGACGATAGCTGAGTGGCAGAAAGACGCTACAGAAATGCGGGGGGATA
Organism: Alteromonas sp. KUL150; assembly: GCF_009811475.1. Lineage (NCBI taxonomy): Bacteria > Pseudomonadati > Pseudomonadota > Gammaproteobacteria > Alteromonadales > Alteromonadaceae > Alteromonas > Alteromonas sp. KUL150. The sequence goes on along the minus strand of NZ_BLIJ01000028.1, from coordinate 121,734 downwards.
CCGTTCCTGCTGGTAAAAATAACCTGTATATGTCATCGCTACGCCGCTCAAACCTTGTTGGGGGTGCGACCTTAAACCTTTTGCAGTTGGGTGAAAATGATGCGTTATCTTCAAATAGCACAACAACAACAGAATATAAAGATGGTGTGATTCGTTACGCTGGCTTTGTAAAGTCCGATATGGGCCTTGATACAATTATCGTTGCTTTACACACGTTAACGGGTAGCAATTGGAGCGGTAACGGAACAACAACAGGTCAAGCAGGTATTCGTGCAGGGCAGATAGAAGCTGCTAATGAAGATGATAATATCTTTATTACTGAGCCTACCACTGTGCTTGGGGCTACGGGTGGCGATGGCGTACATTTAAGTAACCCTGTGCAAATGGATGGATTAGCCGATATAGCTTTGGCGTCATTAATTCAATACATCGAAGGTGAAGAACCAGTGAACCAACCTCCAGTCGCAAACGCTGGCCCCGACCAGTCAGTAGCAGCAGCTACGCAATTCACGCTCGATGGCACGGGTTCGCAAGATACCGACGGCACAATTGTAGAATGGCGCTGGACACAAACTGCTGGCGATACAGTAACCCTTAACCTAGACGACCCTGCACGGCCTACGGCAACGTCGCCCAGCAAAACAACGTCGCAGCGCTTAACGTTTCAGCTGGTTACTGTTGACGATGAAGGTGCAGAAAGTAGTCCTGGTACCGTGAACATCGATGTGGCCGCCTTCGCTGTTAGCGAAATGCTTAAACTATTGGATACACGTCAATGGACTGTGGTTAACGACGGTTCGGTACAAGCATTTGAAGGGCGCTCTAACCGAGAAGCGTTCCGCTTCCTTGTTACCCCTAGCGATGGAATACAAACATCTGCAGAGGGTTACTTTTTGTTTGACCAACCAGGTGTACATGCTGTCGAAGTCATATCCACACCAACGTCAAAAATAAGCTCTGTCGACGACCCTCACATGATACGTGGTGACGTTATCGCAGCCAGAATTGGTGATTTGCAAACGGATGAAAACGGTAATTTGACACTGACATTCGTGCTGTATGTCACCGACGATAAAGACGGTCTTGTAATGACAGCCAAAGTCATAGAGCCATATCAGAAAGCGTCTTATTTCAGAAAGCAAGGTTAATGAGGGCATAAGCATGTCTTATCAGGTAACGCAGTTGAACGATATTGAAGTTGAAGAATACGTAACAGCAAGGATTGTGCGACTGAAATCACCAGAGGGCGTGTTTAAATTTATTGCTCAATCTGAAGGGGTAGATGGCGTTACCGTGTACCTAGGGCACGGTAACCTATCGCCTCCTATAAAAGTCGCTATTCGTCAGTGGGCTGAACTACGAGGAATAAAGCACATTGATTGGGGCCGAGGTCGCGAAGCTGTTACGTCTGTGAAGATAAAATAGACGCCACTATTGCCCTAACACTGCGCGTGTTCAATTGTCAAAATGCAACCTGTTAACTTCTACGTTATTTCAACAGGTAAGGTAATGGCAGACATAGACAAAACAGGGCCAACGAATTGGTTCTATCACAACTCGGGAACGTTAATACTGTCGTTATTAATTTTTCTTAGTAACTTTGTGTTTGAAGATATTCAGTCAAAAGACAATCAGCTGCAGGAAGAAGTTAAAAAGCTCAATATTCAAATGGCCGAGCTTAAAGCTAGCATTGGACCAATTATCACCACCTTTAACCTGGTCAATCAAAAACGCTATACCACCGAAGACGCAGCGCGTGATCAAGAAATATGGCGCCGCCAGTTTGAAGAAGTCAAAACTCAGATGCGTGAACAGCAGCTGGTGAACAAAGACATTAACGATCGCCTGGTCAAAGTAGAGTTGAAATTTTGAATATTCAGCTAATACGGCACGAGACCGACGACCAAGGTACACCAGGCAATATCTACATTGGCCCCTGGTCTGCACACACCCTTGAATTGCCGTGGCGCAATAACTTACCCAATCTTAGCTGCATTACAGCAGGCACGTATTCAATGCGTTTGGTGAAAACCCGTAAACCAATTGGTGGCCGCTCACACCTTTATCTAATTGAAAATGTACCAGAACGAAGCGGTATTCTCGCTCATGCTGGCACGTTTGCCGGCAACAAAGAAAAAGGCTTTAAGACAAGCGTTCTAGGCTGTGTATTAATGGGTTACCGCGTCGGTACCTACCAAAACCAACGCGCCATTTTCGATACACGCAGGGCAATAGGCGACTTCAACAACATTCTTGCTGGCAAACCAGCACGCATAACAATTATCAATGCTTGGGAGAAACAGCATGATTGAGTGGATAGGTGACGCATTAATGGCGGTAGTGGGTGGTGGTGCAACGGGTATTTTAGGCTCTGCAGTGCAAAGCTTGTTTCAATACAAAACCCGGGCATTGGATATTGAACAAGAGAATGTGCGCCTGGCACACGACGCGAAGATGGTAGAACTAGAATCTACCGCGAATCTGCGTATTCTTCAGCAAGAAGCCAGCGCCCAAGCTGACAGCAACGCTTATGCCATGCAAACCGTAAGCTACGAACACGACAAGCGTCAATACATGCCAGAGAACGGGGCTCCAACGTGGATTATTGGCTTGCTTGGTATAGTTGATGTGATACGGGGGCTAGTACGACCTTCATTAACGGTTTACGTAGCTGTTGCAATTACTATTATTTTGGTAGAAGCCAATGCGCTGGTTGAATCGGTCGACGGACTGGGTGAAGACGTTCGTTTAGCCGCGGCAATGGAGATTTGGCGAATGGTGGCGTACATCGCCACCACTATATTCTTTTGGTGGTTTGGCCAACGGCCACAAAAACGAGCTTAGTGAACACTGGCCCGTAGCGCAAACTCTATTTCAGTGGGAGTTATTTGCGAAACGGGCTTATGCATTTCTTCGAGTGTTTCTACCACTTCCATTTTCGTGGCTTTATCCAGTTTATCAGCAATATGATGCTCCTCGGCACACATGATCACCATGTTGAGTACTTCCAATTTATCATCTATAGAAAAAGTAAAGTTCTTGGGCACAAGGTGGTCAACTGTCATAGCGTCACGTTTTGCCTTATTTTTCATCTCAGCAAAGTAGACGCCCTTGCCGTCTTGCACCATGAAGTCGACGCCACCACTTTTACTCACCAATCCCTTGTGCTTGTCGTCGCCCAGCAGCTTATAGGTACCAAACTGACCACGGCTAAATGCCATTGCATCAAGTTGCGTTAAACTGAAGCTGTGAATGTCACACCCCTTTAATACCTCAGATAATGCCAACGGGTTTCTGCACGGACCATAGAGTGTTTCTATCTGCTGATATTCAATTGACTTGTTTTTAAATTCGAACGTGGCTGGCTGTACTAACACAACAGAAGCCATACTGCTTTGCATATCAACGGATAGATATGCAGTGTATTGGGCGTCTTGTGCGTGAATAGATAACATATTTTCGAAGGCGTCTGCATTCGTATAGCTATCTAACATAAACGGCGTGCCTTTCCCTTCCAGCAACCAATTCAAATTTACATGCTCAGTGCGCATGATAGCCGTCAGAATGTCGGTACCTGGCACAACGTTACTTAATAATCGTGCAGCCGTACCCGATGATAAGCCCAATTTTTTAGCCCACGGCGTTATTTTTCTGTCAGCCAACACCCATTCAAGACGCGGCGTAAATTCTTTTTCGTTTGGATAATTCATAGTCTTATTCAAAATCGGTATTAAAAATCCCAATAAATGAATTCAAATCCCAAATATTGAACCTATAATAACAATGTATTCATTTGTAAACATACTAACTCAAAAAAGAGGATTTCGCAGTGTCTAGCGTAAAAAACAAACCCATGTGTTTTCGCCCCAGTGCTGAATTAGAAAAACGTATCAAGGCGGCCGCTAAGCGTGAAAAGCGCTCTAACTCGCAAATCATTGCGTTGGCTGTCGAGGCAGGTATTCGTAATTTTGAAGCCACCACTTCAGCTGCAATTCAGGAGTAACCTGCATGCCTTCATTAACTGAAGTAAAGCACAGCAGTGCGCATTCGGCTGTAAGAGAAAAGTCTAAAAATTCACATGCCGACAAAGGCCAGTTGAGAGTCAGACTTTCGTGCAATGCCATTGTAGACAAAGACAACAACGGTTACAGCATAACGTGTATGGAATCTGGCCGTTATCAAATGGCCTATGGCTCGTCGCTAAGAATTAGAAATTTTAAAGTGAGCTTGCCTGATGGCGATGTAATGAAAGCGTCAATGTTCTTCATGTTTGACGGCTGCATTGCGTTCGTTCAATCCATTTCACTAAACGACTTCACAGCGTTATTTCACGCATTTAACCCCGAGAAGGTAGACGATGAACTGAATTTGCTTGGTACAAGCGAAGAAGAGGTGATTGCCACGAGCACGGACCAGGTGCCCATGGCAGGAACTAACAATGCATAACCATGAGGATGATCTAATGCAAAGTCCAAGGAATTATAACGCAGTTTTGCATTCTGCGCACCTGCTACTCAAAAGCCACCCACACGCTGCAGAGGTGTTTGCATGCGCATTGGGTAAGACGGCGAATACAGTACGCAACGAACTAAACCCCAATTTACCCAGCTATAAGCTAGGGCTAATCGACGCTATTGAAATGATGGCTTCCACCCAATGTTATTCGCTGCTTTATCAGATTAACGCCATGTTGGGATTCGTTGCTGTGCCGGTTGATGCTAGCCCGAAAGCAGAAGGTAAATTACTCGACCAGTTTTGTTCGTGGCAAGCGTCAGTAGGGCAGACCTGCCAAACCATTTACGACGCAATCGAAGACGACGTAATTACCCCAACCGAGCTCAACCGTATTACCAGGGCTGGCAACATCAAAGTTGCCCACTGGTTCAAAATGCAAATTGTGCTTCAAAACAAAGCGGAGGCTGACCATGGCTCATTCAAACGTTGAAATGTTACCTGTGCCTGCTGCCGATGCGCCACAACGAGAGCAAGGCGAAATGTCACCACTTCAACTACAGCTCATTATTAAACGTCAAAAAATGCAGCTTCAAGTGCATGAAACCATGGTGAGAGCGCTGCTTAATCTGCAATACGCAGATCTTAACGAGCGTCAACGTAAAGGCTTGCACGAAATTGTGCGTATCAATGCTGGTATGTTGAAAATGGAGTTGCCCCATGAGTAACGAAACCAACATTCCAACCGCATTGCGTAAAGCTGGCATTCGTTCAGTAAGCACGAACTGTGGCGCCAATCAAACTATTGCCCTTAAGCCTGGTGCACTAGGTTTGTTTTTTGGCGATGAACTAGCAGAGCGTTTATTAGCAAAGCAACAGCAAAAGGAGCGTGCGCATGGCTGAAGTTAAGAGTTTTACTCGTGAAGAAGAGAAAGTGCTGTTTAGTACTATCCGTAAATTCAAAGACATTGAAGCAGAGCGCGACCTTAACTGGATGCTATTAATGCGCTACACGGCCCGGCGTGTTGAAACGGTGCATTTGCTGAACGTAGACGACGCGCTGCTAGCGCTAGATAAAGGCTACCTGCACATTGCCTCACACATGCAAAAAGGTGGCAAGCAAGGCAACAAGCGCGGCTTAAATAAGAAGCAAGAAATTTACCTTGTCGACGCGGCCCGTCGTGCTCTTGAAGCGCTGCTAAAAATTCGCAAGCGCATGATTGCTGCAGCACCTGAAAAAGCGTACGAAGATACAGCGCTCATTCTATCTAGACGTCGCCAGCGCATGAGTATTCGCAGTTACCAAGAACGCATGACGCACTGGTGCAATGTTGCCGGCATCGTAAAAGCGTCACCCCATTGGCTTCGCCACACGTGGGCAGTTCGTCGTTTACAGAATGCATCAACCGGCGCAGCGCTGCGTGAAGTGCAAGAGGTGCTAGGTCACGAGCACATTACGACCACCCAAGTTTATACACAGCCCAGTCGAGACGACATGCGCAAAAGCATGCAGGAGGCAGCCCTATGATTTTCGTAAAAAAAGCGTTTAAGCCACTGCGCGATGAAATAGCCAGTCAGCGTGAACGGTTGCTGGCCGATGCCAAGCGACGTGAACAAGAAGACAAGCTTTTAGAAAACCAGCGCAGCCAAGGATACGTCCAGCATGAAATGTAACTACATATACAACCAGCTTAAAAACCTGCGCACTACGTTTGCCAGGGTAAATTACTTCCCATTGCAAATGCCTGGCATGGGACCTGTGTATTTAGCCACAGTGAATTGTGAAGATAAATGCGCCGGCAAATGGAATATGCAGAAAAGCTACACAGGCCTAGTCACTGAAAAACATAACGTAGAAGCGATTCAGCAAATTATGCATGCAGGCGCGAGTACCCGCACTGTGAGCGAATGGCTAAAGGTTGGGTGCTAAGCAACATGTCTAACAACAACCCTTTTACACAACACTATTTGCAACAGTTAGAAGAGCAAATTGCTGCGGCCGAAGCGGAGTTGTCGCAGCAATTGAAAATGCTGAAAAACAAGTCTGAAGGGGAGTGGTGCGAATTACTGCCTAATTCCGAAGCGCTAAGCGATTTCATTGTTAATAACACGGAAATCATCGAAAAGTTCGCTGAGCTCATTGTTATAACGGGTGTATTGAAGCTTGCCCGTCGCTTAGAAACGCCGTCACCACTTAATTAAAAAAACGAGGTAAGAAATGCTGACGTTAGATCAGTTAAGAGAACGCATCACTCTGCCAAACGCTGCCGAGCGTATGGGCCTCACTAAAGTGAGCGACAACGGCGAACAGCAGCTGTGGAAACGTGCCAACGCAGAACGGCCAGAAATTAGCATAGGCGTTAAATTCAATGTGTGGCGCGACCGCGATAATCAGAACGGCGGTAGCGTCATCGACCTGGCTATGTGGGTATTCGACTTAGACTACCCAGCGGCAAATAAAAAAGTGCATCAACTGTATTTTTTACCGTTTTTAACGCTGCCTGAAGAAACCGAAGAAGCCACCGACGACATGGCTAAGTTGTCATACATCGCTGGCAAAAGCCTAGAAGACCAAGAGCGCTGCAGGGTTTATCTAAAAAATGAACGTGGCATTCCCGATCACATCATTACTGAAGGTATTAAACAGAAAACGTTAGGCTGGACAAACTACACCAACCCGAACGTTGCCCAAGGTGAACCGCACTGGGGCGGCGAAGCGGTAAGCTTTATCACGTATCAGCCTAATACCAAAATGCTAGCAGCTGTTGACTATCGCTACTATGTGCCCGAGCTAAACGGCGGCATGAAAACCAAATCATTGGGCCAAAAGAATGGCGTGTTTTGGATGCTAGACCCCCGTGCTCTGCGCCAAGCGAAAACTGTTTATGTTGTTGAAGGCCCGTTAGATGCATTAAGTATTGAAGCGGCGTTTAGCAGCGACCCTACCACCTGTGCCGTGGCGCTAAGAGGAACCCAAGTACAAGTTAACTGGCAGCTATTCTTGGGGAAAACCGTAATATGTTGTTACGACAAGGACGAACCTAAGCCAGATAAAAGAAACCCCACCGGACCCGACCGTTGTTATTCTGCAGAGGCCGAGTGGCGCATTCACGAAGGTTGCCTTGCAGCGGGGGTGCCTTGCTTTTTTGTCGACCGTAGCGAATGGGAATACGGGCAAGATGCCAACGACGTTTATAAAGACTCGCAAAGTAAAGAGCCCTTTAAAAAACGTGAGCCGTGGTTAATACCAGGCTTAGCCGGCAACAGTGAAGATAAACCGCACAAGCCGCGCTTATGGTTGCCAACTCACGACTACCAGCAGTATTGGAAATATCGTGTTAAAGACGACTTTACCAGCATGGCTAAAATGTCGAGAGACGACGACGGCCAAGAAAAACTAGAATTTGTTGATGTGGCTGGCTTTAGAGTCGCAGGCTTAAGCCGTGTAGAAATAGCCAGTGCAAGTGCAACGACCACTGGGGAGCATGACGACAGCCCTCACGTACAATTTGTTGCCATGTATCAAACGGCCAGACACGATGAAGCGCTGCAGCGCAGAGTAATGAACGACGAGCAGCTGCACAACTTAGACACCTGGCGTAAAAGCGGCCCTATTTATAACCCACGTGCGTTTTCTCGCATGCTGAATATATTCGAACGCACCATTGGTATAGGCAGTGTGCAAGCGGCCAACTTTGTGGGCCTGTGCTACCTAGCTGGAAAGCCAAAAGTAAACGAAGGTAAAGATTGCTTTTTCACTGAACCAGCACAGCAGAGCCCGTATCACAATTTTGCGTTTCCTCGTGGTATGCGTGGGCATGCTGGGCAAGTGGTCGAAGCCTATCAGGAAACATTTAAGGACAACGCTGCAGCCAGAGCCCTGGTGTGGATAGTTGGCGCACAATTGAAACTTTATCTAGGTTTTTGGCCGCATTTTATAATGCAAGCAGGCAAGGCCAGCGGTAAATCAACGTTACTTAAGCGCTTATCACGTACCACGGGCATGAAAATTCTCAGTGGTCAAAGTATTGGTACCGAATATCGATTAATGACGTCGGTATCAGGTACCAGCCACCCCGTAGGCTGGGAAGAACTGAGTGCCAAAAAAGCAGACGTTATTGCACGAGCCGTCTCATTACTGCAAGAAAGCTATAACTACACCGAAACAACCCGTGGCAGTGCACAAACCCCGTTCCTTATCGCCGCGCCTGTGTTATTGGCAGGTGAAGACGTGCCGGTAGAAAGTTTGACGGGTAAAACCGTGCGCACCGATTTAAGCAACCGTAAAGGCCCCATGCTTAACGAGAACCTACCTAAGTTCCCAATGTATGAATGGATGGAATGGTTAGCGAAGCTTGGCCGTAAAACGGTGCAAGAAAACTATGAGATAGCCCAGCAGAAATGCAGAGCCTACAACCGTGCACAAGACAACGATAAGGGCGCCGACCGGATGGTAGATAACTATTCTGCGCTTATGACTGCATGGCGTTTGCTTACCGCGTTTACAGGTATTGAAGACGTTAACGGCGACTTCGAACGTGACCTAATTGCAGAAATGAACAGCCACATTTCAGATACCACTAACGACCGCGACCCATGGATTTGGATTGTTGAAATCATCATGGACGAAATTGCCGCTGGCCGTTACGTGTACCCCTATGTATTTGAGTGTGAGCCTCACAACGATAAAGAGCCACGTTACTTATGTGTGCGTGTTAAGCACATGATGGCGCATTTATCTACCAGCGTGGCCCTACGTGAAAAATACAACAACATGCCCGTGAAAACAGCGCGAGTTCTTAAGCACCAAATGGAGCAAGCAGGCGTTATTCACAACGACAGCGTAGTTCGCAGCATTAACGGTACCCGTAGCGGCCACATGCAACAGCTAGACGTTAAAAAACTTGAACAATACGGCATTAGCGTAACAGCACCAGAGACGCTACGTGCCCACAGAGAGCCGATGTTATGAAAGCGCAATACTTCAACAAAACTTACCCAGTAGGTACCCAATTTAAATATTTCCCTGTGAAGGGAAATTACAACTTTGAAATTGTGCGTACCTCTTCGCCAGCATGGGACATCCCTAGTAGCCGCCATGCACTTGTAAAACTATCTGGCCGCAGTGGGGGCGTCTGCGTGTCACACCTTAAAGTGAACTAACAACAACCATTGAGGATTTTTATATGATGTCATTTTTACCAAATTTCGGGCAAATGCCTGTTAGCGAAGAGCAGAACGTAAGTGTGATCCTGCAAGACGACAGTTTTTTTGAAGGGCCAGCAAAGGATTTTGAGTGGGAAGGGAAAGGGCCAAACGTGGTGGAAGGCTGGCGCGAAATGTTACCAGGTGAAGTACTGCACAGTGAGCATCGTTTACCTCACCGCAGAACCCGTATTTTAAAGAGGGCTTACAAGTGAAATTGATTAACGCACTGTTAGCGCTATTGGGGCTTGTAACAGTAGCGTCGGTGTACTTTAAAAGTGACGCACTACAAGCGTGTTTAATTCTATTAATTTTTATGATGCTGGTTGCAGAACGTCGTTCTCGCCATGTTCAACAAAGCAAAATGTGGAGGCGCATCAATGGCGACAAAAGGGCTAAATAAGGTCCAGATTATTGGCAACTTGGGTGCAGACCCTGACGTTCAATTTCTACCAAATGGTACGGCTAAGTGCGTGGTTAACTTGGCAACTACCGAAATATTCAAGGACAGAAACGGTAACGCCAAAGAGGAAACCGAGTGGCACCGCTGCATCATTTGGGGCAAACGCGCAGAGATTGTCGGGCAGTTCAGAATGAAAGGCGATCAGCTGTATGTGGAAGGCAAAAAGAAAACACGCGAATACACAGACAGCAACGGCCAAGAACGCTCTATTTGCGAAATCATAGTAGACCAAAGCGGCGATGTGCAGCTGCTTGGCAAAAAAGAAGCACAAGGTATTTAACACCCATGCCCGTGGACCAGACGGGCTTACAAACTAAGGAACTAATGATGAAAAACAAATTGAGCGACTTAAATAACCACTTATTTGCACAACTTGAAAGGCTTTCAGATGAAAGTATTACTGGGCATAAATTAGAGGAGGAAGTAATTAGAGCAAAGGCTGTCTCTAATATTGCTAAACACATAATTGGAAATGCAAACACTGTTTTAAAAGCAACAGAGTTGAAGTTAGAGCATGGCCTTAAAGAAACTCCCGTATTGATTGAGGCGCCCAAAGATGTCAGCTAACAAGTATTCAAAAGACCAGCTCGACTTCTTAAAGCAGGAATACCCAGTACTCCCACTAAAATCGCTCACTGAAGCATTTAATAAAAAGTTCAACCTTTCAAAGAGCGAGTCACAGATTAGGGGCTGTCTTAGAAACCATAAAATTCGCTCAGGTCGAACGGGTAGGTTTGAAAGTGGAACTGCACCATGGAACGAAGGTTTGAAGGGGATTCCTGTTCACGAAAACTCTAAGGCTACTCAGTTTAAAAAAGGCCAAGCGCCTAAAAACGCTAAACCAGTAGGCCATGAGCGAATTTGTAAAAAAGATGACTACGTTCTTATAAAAGTTAACGAGACCAACCCCTATACGGGGGCGGCAACTCGATATAAGCATAAACATATTGTCCTATGGGAACGAGAGAATGGCAGCGTTCCTAAAGATCATGTCGTCATATTCGCTGATGGTAACAAGCGCAATTTCTCTATAGACAATCTAAAACTGGTTCATAGGAAATTGCTACTGCAGCTCAATCGAAACAACTATTCCCAGCAATCAGAAGAGGTTAAGCCAGCAATGCTTAACCTTTCTAAGCTCCAGGTTAAATTGTTTGAAAAATCGAAGGGTGAATGTGATGCAAACTGAAATAGATACAGCCGAAATTGTTGTATGCACTGGCCTGTTAGGCGTGTGCGTTTTAAGTGTCACCTCAGATTCACCAGACACAATCACCGGCGACATCGAGAACTGGGGAACCGACGACTGGCACGACCGCTTACCAAAGCATGTTAAGCCGGAAGAAGGTGTTTACACCATCAAAGCCGAAGTGACTTACCTAGAAGATATCGACGAATGTAAATACAACATTCTAGAAACTTCGTGGAAAGGCAAAGCTAACTAACCCCGTGGACCAGGCGGGCTAATTAATAAAGCAACCAAGGAACTAGCAATGATTGAAGAAAACCCATTTTTACAAGTAGGTTCACTGCGCAACCGAAACAGCAACACGCTTCCTAAGCGCTCGAAAGAACGCAAAAAAGTAACTCGTGAACAGCGCCACCGCATTGAAGACTTTGAGATGGCAAAAAGCATGGGATTAAAGGTGTGGGAGCTTTACGAATGAAAGCCTACGTTCTCATTGGCATTTGCGCAGCAATAAGCTGCGCTTGTGCTGGCGGCCTGTTAGTAGGTATGCAAGTGTCAATTCGCTTGTTTGCCTTCAGCTGCGCTCACGAACCCCAGTGGTTTAGAAGCACAATGCAGCATTTATCAACGGGCCTATTTTACTCTGCAGCTGTTGGCGCTATCTCGCTAATGCTGGTTATTTTTAAGGTGTGATCATGAGTGATAAAAACTTTGACCCGGGTATGAAAGATACTTGTGAATTAAAAGAAGCCTGGGCTGATGGCAAAAAGCTCTACTACGTTGAAGATATACCTGGGCTCTTGGAGCAGATTGCTTGTTTAAATAAGCAACTAGAAAAGGCTAATGAGAGTGTTGCTGAGTTGGAACACGAAAAAGAATCTTTGAATATGAGAGTCTCTAAGCAGAAGGAAGTAATCAAGCGTTATGCAAAAGAGGCGATAGAAACCGCTAAAGCGCAAGAGGCATTCGCCATAGAGAACCAGATTAAAGGCGCAACTCTTTTTTCTTCAAGTGCAAACGAAACTGGGCAATTTGGTTGGTCAGACTGTCAGTGGCTATCAGATTACGCAGAAGAGTTTGCTGAACAACTACGCAAGGAGCAAGACAGTGAATAAGAAGCAAATAAAAGATTTAGCATTATCCAATGGTTTCAAGCTGAAAGAGCAGCCAAGCGGTGAAATGGATTTAAACCCTTACGTCTACGATTTTGCTGATGCGTTACTAGAAAAGGCTAATGAGCGTGTTGGTAAGTTGGAAAAAGAGCGCTCTAACCTGTCAGCAAAGTATAAGAAGAATGTTTCTGTTATAGGAGCTTTTGTATCTGAATTAACAGGCAAAGTAATTATCTTGCCCAAAATGCGAACAAAAGAAGAAATAGAAAAATCGTTCAACAAATTCGCCATAGAGAAGAAGATTGAAGCTGTAAACAAGGTGCTAGGTTCAGAGCGTTTTGAATTAGAGAATAGACCTTTTGATTTTGGCGTTAGAGTTGAGTCTATCGAAATAATTCTAAAAAACTTGGAAATAGAACTAAATTCTGAACAACTACGCAAGGAGCAAGATCATGGGTAATCTTAAAATAAAATGGTTTTTGCGACTTAGCGTGATTGCTTTGGTCGCTTGGGGTCTAGTTGACGCCCCTGATGGAACTATGACTATTGAAAAACATTTAGCAGTATTCATTGTTGTAGGTTTAGGTACATGGCTTTTTTCTTTGGCAGCTGTGTTTTTTCAGGTTGGAAGGATAGGAATGAGGTCAATTCTTAACGAGTTTTTTGGTAGTGACGCAAGAGAAAACGAACAACTACGCAAGGAGCAAGAGTGAAAATTAGCATCCAACTAACAATTGCTGGCTGGCTTACATTGCTAGCCGACATAATCTATGGGCTTCCCCCTGAATTTGGGGCCATAGGCATTCACTGCTTCATAGGCGCTATGATTCTCGCTGAGATTGAAAGGAGAACCAAAGTTTGACACCCGAATAATTCAGGTGTAGTTTTACAGGCACTAAAATATACAAGCGGTAATCCGCACCCGTTAGCTTTTGCGGTTTTTTTGTGCCTGTAAAGCAGTCGCACGCCATAATTTTATCTATGGCGGGTTGAGAGGCGTAATACAATACCCGCAAGGGGAATAGGCCCGGAGCTACTTGTATAGCTTTAGTTGAGACCTGCCACCCATGGTGGCTTCCACTACTTAAATATACAAGAGGTCATTATGACTACATTTCTTAATGCCGAACTAAAGGCAAACAATAATCCGTTCTCTTATTCAAATACCGAAATAAATACCGCCATTGATGAAAATGGTGATGCATTTTTTGTCGCGAAAGAGGTATTTGATGCCCTCGAAATTGCATGGAGAGGGACAAAAAGCCTGCAAAAGCTGCCAGAAACATGGCGAGCTATACGGAGTTTCCGTACCCCTTCTGGCACTCAAGAAACAATTTTCATCAACGAACCTGCGCTTTACATGATCGCATTTCGCTCTAACAAACCTGAAGCCGTTAAATTTACGCAGTGGGTGTGCGAAGAAGTACTTCCGTCTATTCGTAAGCAAGGTTACTTCGGTACATTGCCAGCAAAAGACCTTATTGCGCTGCGCAACCAAAAAATCAAACTCATTCAGGAATTGGTGAATTGTCGCGACCAGTTTGCCAAAAGTGCCTATATCACTACGTTGCGTAACATCTGCAACCAACTGGGTGAACCCATGCCAAACACCGAGCTACTAGGCCAGCAGTTAGAACTAGGGGTGTAATATGGGAAGTCAGAGCCGATATCAAACCGCCTATGAACTAAGCGAATATTTAAAAGGCCTTCAAAGCTTATTTGAAAACATGGATGATGGGCCAGTAGAGCACTTACAGGCGTTTCAGATGGTGCAGCTGCTAAAACCAGCCACCGAGAAAATAGAAATACTGGTAAAAGCCGAACGTTAAACAAACGAAAGCCCACAAATTAAAGTGGGCTTTTTTATTGCGCTTTTTGTTTTTTGCAAATACTTTAGTGTTTTAATCACCAAAGAAAGGGACTTCTCATGAAAGTACTTATTTGCTTAGCGCTATCATTTTTTTTAACCGCCTGTGCCTCTGTAGGCAATAAAATAGACCGAACCTACGTAGACAGAATAGAAAAAGGTGTAACCACTGAGGCTGAAATTAGAGGCCAACTTGGTAACCCTATGTCAGTTGGGGTAAACGCAAACGGCGAAAAAATCATGACATATATGCATGTTGCCTCTAAAGCTAGGCCTGAAAGCTTTATTCCAATTGCTGGTTTGTTTGTTGGTGGCGCTGACTCAGAGACAACAATGTTCATCATTACATTAGATAGTGATACCGGGGTAGTTAAAGACTGGAATTACTCGCAGAGTAATACCGGTGTAAATACAGGTTTGCTAAACGCTAACTAATTATTTAACCAGTCGTTCGCACTGCTCAATAAGGCAGTGCAATGCTGCCGTGTGGTCTGTGCCGGTTTCTTCCATATGAACAAGCATCGATTTAATTGAGGATAAAAGGCTGGATAAAAGAAAGGTGTTTTGCTGCATGTTTATTCCTTTAGTACTGCGCTGTAAACAATTCAATACTATCAGCCTAAAGAAGTACGATCTGTTAATTCAAATCCACATTACTAAACATTTAGCTATAAGCCAGGCTATTCATATTATTTTTTGCTGACTAACTTAAGTAAGTAATGAGTAAAACTATCTAAAGTTCTATACCTCACACTGGGCCTACACGCGCAGCACCACATTTGAATAGTTTTTAGTTTTAACCCCTCTATTGCCGATGGTTTATTATTTTCAATAGCTACAACCGTTTCCCTGCTAATACACAGCTTTTCTGCTATCTGTTGTTGAGTAAGCCCAGCTTCCCTGCGTAAAGCTCTTAATTGCTTCCCGTCAAACGACGGTGGCAGGCAAATCATGTGTACCTCACTGCCAAACCGAACCCTACGAATTAAAACAGCCGAACAGGCTGCTGACGCGCATTATTAACATTTTATGCGGGGGCGCAACTATTGGACATTGGACATTTGAAGCATTTATCCTGCTTTTATCACCTATGCTTCTGTTTTTTATGCTTTATTTTTTATTGCGCTTTTTATTGCTGTCAGTTTTGTTGGTTTTTCTGTCCGTTTTCAGCCTTTTTCTGTCAGTTTTGTTGTTTTCTGCTTTTCATCGTTTCTCTTATTATTATTATTTTTCTTTAAGAATTAATAAGATAAAGAAATATAGATAAAAGGGAGATGTCCAGTTTTAAAATCGTCACTGGTCGGAACTGTCCGAAAAAAAAGAGCATGTCCGTAAATTTTGGACAGTTTTGGACAGTGCTTTGCCCTTGTTCTGCGCGGCCTGCATCGCTAAAAAGGGGTAAATGTCCAAATGTCCGTGAAAATATGCCCCTGGGGATCCTTTAAAATGCAGATATTGGTGAATGAGTGGTTGCAGTTTAAACAGCTGAATGAAGGCCGTTCAGCCGAAACTATTAAGAAGTACCGCTATTATCTAACGCTCTATCTCGCATTTTGCGAAAAGTCGCTAGTTGACCCTTACGAACCTAAACAGCTGCAGCTTGAACAGTTTACTGGGTTATTCCTGCATCAAATGAAACTGGTACCGCAAAGCCGACGAACTGCAGTGGCTGCATTGCGTGGATTTTATGAATACCTATTTAATAAAGGCCATACACACGTCAATTTTACCGCCTCATTACCTTACCCAGCCTCTTCGCAGAAAATCCCCGTTGCTATGGGCCTGCGTTATTTCGAGCAGCTGCTACAAAGCTGTGACCTGGAAACATTTATTGGTATACGAGACGCTGCGATTATTGCGCTAATGGGTGGCTGTGGTTTGCGTTTGGCTGGTATTGTGTCGCTAAACCTCTCTAATATTGTTTCTTATGAGCACGACGGTGTTGAACGTTTAGCTATTCGCGTTGTTGAGAAAGGGAAGAAAGAACGGCAGGTTCCTTTGCCTATGGAAGTGCAACTATTCCTGCGTGTTTATATCGGCCATCCTGATTTACGCCATATCGACCGCACACTACCCAATGGTGATCAGGTGTTATTCATCAGCACTAATAACCGTAGAGTTAAGCCCTGGGATTATTACGGTGAAAACAGAAGAATATCACCGCGCACTATTCAGAAAATGATTCATAAACGAGGCATTGCAGCTGGCGTTCCTACCAATCAGGCTCACCCTCATGCACTACGACACCTTACTGGTACCGAATACGCAGAGGAAGACCTAGACATTATTACCCGTCAAACTCTGCTAGGCCATAGCGACCCTAAGACCACAGAGATATATACTCAACTCGCATTACGTAAGCTAACCAAGCAAGTCGATAAGGGTAATCCACTAGGAAAGATTTCTACTGCAGTAACGCCACTCCTCAACGCCCTGAAGAAATAACCTCTCACTGTCACCATAGCGCTGGGCCAATTACCCCAGCGCTAAAGCAAATCCCTCTCTCACCAGAACCTAAAATTTACCAGAAAGCTTTACACAGACACGCCTTTGGTTCTTTTCTGGTGCGTGGAAATTATATAGTCTGTACCACCAACTAATAGATAATGAATGTTTGAGGGTGTGCGCAGCAACCCTTGAAACTCTCTTTTTAAACGGACAATAGCACTTTGGTTCGCGGGAACTCTTACTGCGCTTTATATACAAAATACGCAATACACAACCAAAACCACACGATAGAACACAGCCTGTAGCCACACTCATTTAATAAAAAGCGCAATAAAAAATAGAAATACAACTTAAACACACACTTACTGTACGAATATCCTGCAATCTACCTGCATCATGCATTATCATTAGAAGGGGTGGGGGCTCGGCAAGTATAAGGGCTTTCTCAGATAGGGTAGGGTGGGTACCAGCATATCTGCACTGATTTTAAACTTCGTTATAAGGCAAAAATCATGAGTGAAAGCGCGGCTGAAATAAATTCGCTGAAAATGGCCGAACTGAATAAGCTGAACTTACCTAAGTTTTGGCGAGAGATATTACAAATCGCCGGCCCTGATATGTTTATAAAAATCTGGCGTGTCGCCAGCTGCCCCGAAAACCAGTGGAAGCAAGATAAAATTTACGTACCTTCCATTAAGAAGTACCAAGAGTTTCAATGCGTACAAATCATCAAATGCTTCATTGAAAGCAACATGTCCTGCACCGAGATAACCAAAGAACTAGAAAAACATGGAATGTCTCGATCTCCTGATACAATAAGACGAATAGCAAAAAAGTACGAATTGGGGGAAGTACCCCTTAGATAGTGATTTTAGGAACTAACAATGACCACTTGTGTAATATATGCGCGGGTTTCCACTGCGAAACAAGCCGAAAAGGAACTTCCTGTTCAAAGCCAAATAGACAAATGCCTAGCCCACGCTAAATCGCTCGGGGCCGATGTGAAGAAAGTATTCACAGACGAAGGTATCTCTGGCGCCACTGATAACCGTCCTGCATTCCAACAAGCCATTTCATACTGTGAAAACTTCGACGTTGATTATTTTATCTGTTGGAGTACTTCACGCTTTGCCAGGAATGCGCTTGAAGCAAAGCTAAATAAGCGACGATTAGCGAATAGCAGTACCAAGATAAGCTATGTGTCCCAAAACATCGACAAAGGCGATTCTGGCTTTATTTACGAGGGGATTTTAGAGCTATTCGACGAGTACTATTCTCGCCAAGTTTCACAAGACACTAAGCGCTCTATGATCGCAAATGCCCAAAAAGGCTATTTCAATGGTGGCTATCTAACATTTGGGTACCAAGTTGAAAAAGTACTGGGAGAGAAAAATAAGACCAGGCTAGTTCCGAATCCGATGGAAGTTGGCACGGTGAACCGAATATTCGAACTAAAGCTTTCTGGCTATGGTGGAAAACAAATAGCTGAGCTGCTTAACGCTGAAGGGCGTCTTAATCGTGGTAAGAAGTGGAATAAGACTTCAATTCTTGGCTTGCTGCGCAACGAACGTGTGGTTGGCCGCATCGCTTTCGGTAAAAAAGGCCGCGACGGCTCACTGCCTCGTTCTGAATGGATAGTGGTAGACAGTCACGAACCGATTGTTTCTTACGAACTTTACGACGCTGTGCAGCAAACAATGGATAGCCAAACCCAAAAAGCGGTGCAAGAGGGTGGTTCACCCAAAAGTACTCGTTTCTTTACTGGCCTATTGAAATGCGGCAAATGCGGCAAGTCGATGAAGATAGAAAAGGCGAAAGGCGCGACGAAGACTTACTACTATTACAACTGCAGCACTAAACAGGCTGGTTTGGGCTGTGAAGACCGTAGAATCAATTCAGCCATATTCGACCCTTGGATGACTGATGTTATCTGCGCAGAAGTGCTTACAGAGCGAAATTTGAAAGACTTGCTATTGCAGCTTAACGACCTGTGCGGCTCTTGGGCGCAAAAAAAGCGAGACAGATGCAACGAAATTGTTCAGCAAATTAAAGAGTATGAGCGTAAGAACTCGCGCTTGTATGAACTACTGGAAGACGATACAGGAATTTACAACGTGCAAGACCTTGCACCTCGTTTACGTTCTAACAACGAAACGATTAGGAAATTAAATACTGAATTAGCCGTGGCCGAAACGGAAAAACCACCACAGTTGGAAATTTCTGAAACTGACCTTACCGAATTGAGCGAGTTGCTGGTTGATATCATCAAAACCACCAATAACCCGGGTAAAGTTCGTGAATTCTTTAAGACGTTTATTCACAGCATTACGCTGCAAGACAATGAAATTAAAGTGAAATACAGACCGGAGGCACTTATTACTGTGAACTCTGAAATAGTTCCCAGTGAGAGAAAGTGGCTCCCCCTCCCCGACTCGAACGGGGGACCTGCGGATTAACAGTCCGTCGCTCTAACCAACTGAGCTAAGGGGGAATCGACACCTAAGTTGTTTGCTGAAGTTGGCTCCCCCTCCCCGACTCGAACGGGGGACCTGCGGATTAACAGTCCGTCGCTCTAACCAACTGAGCTAAGGGGGACCTGTGCTTCAACGGAGGCGAATATTAAAGACGTACTTAGGAACTGTCAACAACATAAATGAAATATTTGTTCTGACTGCGCAAAAAATAGCTTTTTGAGGCTTTTGTGCTTATTTTGTCGTCAATCTAGTGAAAGCGGTGATTAATAAGTGCGCATTGTTAGACAATGATGAGTGATGAGCGTTTTTTGGAATTTAAATGATGTGATTTACAATCTTTTTTTAATATTTATTTATGTCTTTCTTCTATAACTAAATAGAATAAAAAAAACCTTCCATACTGTTATTATGTACAGCATTTAATAAATCTGTAACCTGTACCCGAGGATTAAAAGGTTAGTCGTCACTTACGTGTTATCGAATTAACTGAGCACAAAATCGCGCCAAATATGGTCTGGCGTTAGTTATCCACTAAATCTGTGGATAACTATGTTGATAGCTTAAATTTTGTGAGTGCCTTTGTTAGATCGGGGGGCATTTGATCTATGACACTTATTAAAGTGTGGTGATAATAATTATTTTTTATCAGAGGGTTATGGCTAATTTTATGATCGTGAATCTTGATCGAACATGATCGATTGAACAAAAAGTAGCTTGTGTGTTAATTCAACGAATGTCTAAATGCTACTCAGTAAAATCCATCTTATTTCTCAATATCTTACATTTCATTAACATGTGAGGTTGTCAATTGTACGCGCTGTATGATCCTGAGAATGCCGTGGTGAGCGTAAATAATAAGTAGTAAAAATGAAACGGAACAGAAATTAAACTGTAATTAAGGTAGCAAGGTGTTTCTAGCTTCACTTTGCCGAAAATCGATTGTTGGGTCTGCATTGTTAGCAAAATTATCAAATTTACGTATTTTGATAAGTAAAAGTGGTATTACAAACAGCGCTCTCATCGTTTGATTTGTTTGTCGAATACACATAGCTATATATATCCTGCTCTTTTACACTAACGCGCAATTGATTACAGGATTTTAGTTTGCTGGAGCTCAAGTGATAAAAAATAACGCTAAACCACGTACTTCTGACCTATTGGAGGAAGATATTGGTGTTACGTTAAAGCGTATGACCATTCCCATGATATTGGGCATGGTAATGATGATGAGTTTTGGGCTTATCGACACTTTCTTTGTGAGTTTATTAGGCACCGATCCGCTCGCTGCAATTAGTTTCACTTTTCCCGTCACGTTCACAGTAATAAGTTTAAATATTGGATTAGGCATTGGTACGTCTGCAATTATCGGGAAGCTACAGGGCAGCAAACAAATAACGAAGTCTCAGCATTATGCAACCGGTTCTTTAATGTTGTCTGTATTACTCGTCGGAGCGTTAGCAGTGATAGGTCTTTTTACTATAGAGCCTGTTTTCGAATTGCTGAATGCCACAGATAACCTTATGCCTTATATCTCCGACTATATGGGGTTATGGTATTTATCAAGCATTTTCTTGGCTATGCCTATGGTGGGAAATAGCGTGTTGCGTGCCTGTGGAGATACGCGAACGCCAAGTATTGTTATGGCAGCTGGTGGTGGGCTTAATGCATTGCTTGACCCTATTTTTATTTTTGGGTTTGGCCCTATTCCGGCAATGGGTATAAAAGGCGCTGCACTTGCTACTTTTATCGCATGGATAGTGGGCGCCCTTTGGATACTCCATATTTTAGCTGTCCGTCGCAAGTTGATGCTGCCCCGATTGCTAACTCTCAATGAGTTACGTGACAGTAGCCGAGAGATTTTGAAGATAGGATTACCTGCTGCCGGCGCTAACATGCTTACTCCTATAGCCGGTGGAGTCATGACAGCAGTTGTGGCTAGTTATGGCGCTGAAGCCGTAGCAGCGTGGGGTGTAGGCAATCGCATGGAGTCAATTGCCAGCATTGTTGTGCTGGCGTTATCCATGACGTTGCCGCCATTTATTAGTCAAAATGTGGGAGCAGGGCAGATTGAGCGAGTCAAGAAAGCATATTCGCTAACCTTAAAATTTGTTCTTGTGTGGCAGTTCATTATCTTTTTGGCTATGTGGGGGCTTTCTAGCTGGATAGCTGTCGTATTTGCTAACGAGGTGGAAGTAAGTGTGCTGATACAGCTTTTCCTAATGATTGTGCCATTAGGTTATGGCATGCAGGGGATAATCATACTGACAAATTCCTCGTTAAACGCTATGCACCGCCCCATGACGGCGTTGCTTTTGAGTGTCATCCGGTTGTTCGTTTTTTTCGTACCCATCAGTGTTGCAGGTAGTTTTCTTTTCGAGCTGAAAGGGTTGTTTGCGGGAACCGTCATCGCGAATATCGCAATGGCATGTGTTTCTCTCGTTGTTTTCAAGCGTGCTGTTGCCGATTTTGAAGCAAAGGCACCAAGTTTATCTGAGCGCTCATTTTGAGATGTCTACTGGTTGTTATAAATCTTTACTGGGGCAGTAAAGGGTCATTAACAGCCAACTCGCAACACGTTTTCGAAAGATGATGTAGTGGGTAGCACGCTGCTTTAACGTATTCAATAAAAGGTTAATTTAATGAGTAGAGGGTTCGAGCTTCATTCGAAATATAAGCCGGCAGGTGATCAGCCAAAGGCGATAGAAGCTTTAGTAGATGGATTAGACAGCGGGTTGGCCGGCCAAACACTTTTGGGCGTAACGGGGTCGGGTAAGACGTTTACCATGGCTAATGTCATCAATAAGGTGCAGCGCCCCACGCTTATTTTGGCGCATAACAAAACCTTAGCGGCTCAGCTTTACGGAGAAATGAAAGAATTTTTTCCTAATAATGCGGTGGAATATTTCGTTTCTTACTACGATTACTATCAACCTGAAGCCTACGTACCGAGCACTGATACTTTTATCGAAAAAGATGCGTCTATCAACGACCATATCGAACAAATGCGGCTGTCAGCGACCAAAGCGCTGATGGAGCGAAGAGACGTTGTCATTGTAGCCAGTGTATCTGCCATTTATGGCTTGGGCGATCCTGAGTCCTACATGAAAATGTTGTTACATCTACGCCAAGGCGACACCATGGACCAGCGTGATATTTTACGTCGGTTGGCTGAACTGCAGTACAAACGAAATGACCTTGCGTTTGAGCGGGGGACATTTCGAGTTCGTGGCGATGTTATTGATATTTTTCCAGCGGACTCTGAAAAACAAGCCGTGAGAGTTGAATTATTTGATGACGAAATTGACAAAATAAGCCTGTTTGATCCGCTCACGGGGGCTGTAGACAAGTCCGTAATACGCGCAACGGTTTTTCCTAAAACCCATTATGTGACGCCTCGCGAGAAAATTTTAAATGCTATCGAGCATATTAAAGATGAATTGGGTGATAGAAAGAAACAGCTTCAAGAAGCTAATAAATTGATAGAAGAGCAGCGTATCTCGCAGCGTACCCAATTCGATATTGAGATGATGATGGAGCTAGGGTATTGCTCGGGAATAGAAAACTATTCTCGCTACTTATCAGGACGAGCGCCAGGAGAGCCGCCACCAACGTTACTAGATTACTTTCCCGCTGATGGTCTAATGTTCATTGATGAGTCCCACGTAACGGTCTCACAAGTAGGCGCTATGTATAGAGGTGATCGCTCCAGAAAAGAAACACTTGTCGAGTTTGGTTTTAGATTGCCGTCTGCGTTAGACAATCGCCCACTAAAATTTGAGGAGTTTGAGCAAATTTGCCCTCAAACCATCTATGTTTCGGCCACGCCGGGCGATTATGAATTAAAGAAGACGGAAGGCGAAATTGTCGAGCAGGTCGTTCGTCCTACCGGACTTTTAGATCCTATTATAGAAGTTCGTCCTGTAGCCACACAGGTGGATGATGTACTCTCTGAAATTAAGAAGCGGGTGGAGGTTGATGAAAGGGTTTTGATAACCACGCTAACGAAGCGCATGGCCGAAGATTTAAGTGAATATTTAAATGAGCACGGCGTAAAGGTTCGCTACCTGCACTCTGATATAGATACCGTAGAGCGTATCGAGATTATACGTGACTTGCGCTTGGGTAAGTTCGATGTACTTGTAGGGATAAACCTACTGCGAGAAGGTTTAGATATGCCTGAAGTTTCTTTGGTGGCTATTCTAGACGCTGATAAAGAGGGCTTTCTACGCGCAGAACGTTCTCTGATACAAACAATAGGTCGAGCGGCGCGACATGTGAATGGTAGGGCAATACTTTATGCCGATAGCATAACTAAATCGATGCGCAAAGCCATGGATGAAACAGACCGCCGTAGGGAAAAACAAATTGCGCATAACAAGGCGAATAACATTACGCCGATGCGATTAAATAAGCCTATTACCGATATCATGGACTTAGGTGAAAGTGCGCATCCTGCTTCTGGCAAGGTAAGGCTCAGAAAAGTTGAAGAGAAGAAGAAACAACAAAAAGCAGCCAGTGCAACTGACCTTATGGATCAAATCACCGAACTTGAGAAGCAAATGTTTGAATATGCCCGCGAACTAGAGTTTGAAAAAGCGGCATCACTACGAGACGATATTGAATCATTAAGAAAACAAGTAGTAACACTCTCCTAGTTATTTCTTCTACTTAACATAAGGCTGACTGTGGTTTATTGTATGTAAATGAATAACCCCATCAGCCTTACTTTACTCCCCGTCTCTTTTATCTTACCCATCGTTAATTTGCGAATCGGTTCGGTTCAGTTCGTTACCACAGAATTAAGGTTTTTTGCTTTAAATGAGATGAAAAGCCGTAAAATATCGTTGTAATAGCACAATTAGTTTCATATAGTTCTACATTGAGTATCGAAAACTATACCTATAAACAGGTGCTAATATGCTTAACCGTCTTCAGGAATCAGATATAAAGCTACTGCGTGTGTTCTACGCTGTAGCAAGCTGCAATGGATTTACTGCGGCAGAACCCGTGTTGCGAATGCAACGTCCAAATATCAGTGCTGCAATTAAGAAACTGGAAGAACGGCTTGATTTAGTACTATGTCATCGCGGTCGCGGTGGTTTCCAAATGACAAAGGAAGGTGAGGTTGTTTTTCAAGAAACCAAACGCATCTTTAATGCCTTTGATAATTTCGTGTTTAATCTGAAGTCGCTTCATGATGACTACTCTGGTCACATCACTCTAGTATTAATGGCTGGTCTGCCGTTATCTATGCATTTAGCCGTCAGTAAGGCGGTAAAAAGCACGATGAAAAAGTTTGATGATATCCACGTTAATATCCAAACTCGTTTATACAACGAAGTGGAACACGTGGCGCTATCGGGTGAGTGTCACTTGGTAGTATCTACCTACGACATGGTTAAGCCGGAATCTGTGACGTTTCACCCTATAGGTATTAACACTGAAGGACGACTTTATTGCTCGCCAACGCATCCCTTGGCGAAATATCGGGATACTGAATTACCCGAAGGCGTTAAAATAAGTGACTATCCCGCGATCGGTATTTCAGGTTTGTCTTCGGCCAACTATATCGAGGATGAAACAAGATTATCGATACAAACTTTCTCTGACTCTTTCGATGCCGCTATGTCTGCCATTATGACCGGTGAATACGTTGGATTATTGCCTGACTATATGGCTAAAGAGCAGGGCGCTGCACTTGGGCTTGTACCTATTGCGAAAGGAAGTCTATTTAATTTTAGCCACGAATTATTCGTAATGAACGGTAAGAATACCCGCCTGAACCCGGTATTGCGACACTGTATAAAAGAATTAAGCTACTTCATTTCCGAGAGCCAGAAATAGCCGTACAATTTTCAACGGTAACGAATTTTCATAACCGAAGACCCACAAATATGCCTCTCACTTGACGCTCGTTTGTAAAACACAAGATCGTCTTAGTGAGAGGTTTCTTGCTTGGAATTTTTTATTCGTATTCAAGCGGGTCAGTGGCGTTATTTTCTTTAAATGCTTCTAGGCGCTCTTCACAAGCCCCACACTTACCACAGGCTTTTTCTCTGCCGTTATAGCACGTCCACGTTTGTCCGTAATCTAGCCCCATGGAAAGACCATCGGTCAAAATCGCCGTTTTGCTTACGTCAATATAAGGGGTCATGATAGTGACCGGGGTGTAATTAGCGATACCGCAAACGTCATTCATTTTATGAACAAATTCAGGACGACAATCTGGATATATAGCGTGGTCGCCAGAGTGTGCCCCATAGTAGACTTCCTTAGCTTCTAGGCTCACAGCATAGCCCACTGCAAGGGAGAGCAGTATCATATTACGATTTGGCACCACGGTTTGTTTCATGCTCGGCTCTTCATAGTGCCCTTCTGGTACCTCTATATCCGAAGTTAAAGCTGAGCCACCAATCAGGGTATTGATGGCACTGATATCCACAATCTTATGAGGGACATTGAGTGATTCACATACCCTTGCAGCGTAATCAAGCTCTTTTTTGTGGCGTTGACCATAGTCGAAACTGAGGGCGTGAACTTTTTTTCCCTCTTTCAGTGCTTTATGTAACACTGTAAAGGAGTCCATGCCTCCAGAATAAATAACAACAACGTTTTCTGACATAGTTTTTGAAGATTTAAGAAATTATCCCCGAATTTTATGTGATCCTTGGTAAAATCCCAACATACAATCGTTAAAGGGTATCAAATTGTCCGTAATGTCCACGCTAAACATCAATGAGATGTTTGAAACTATCCAAGGTGAAGGTGCCCATACCGGTATTCCTTCCATTTTTGTAAGGTTACAAGGTTGCCCTGTCGGTTGCCCGTGGTGTGATACGAAGCATACTTGGGAAATAAAGGCTGATTTGAGCGTTACGCCAGAGGCCGTAATTAATAAAGGGCAAGAGTCGGAAACCTACTTTATTTCTGATGAAGCGGCCTTATTAGCTCAGTTTTCTATAGAAGGATATGTTGCAAAACACGTGGTTATCACCGGCGGTGAACCATGTATGTACGATTTGCGACCGCTCACCAAGCTACTTCACGATAATGGGTACTCTACGCAAATCGAAACCAGCGGTACGTTCGAAGTGCTTTGTGATCCACGTACTTATGTGACAGTGTCGCCAAAAATAAATATGAAAGGCGGTTATGATGTATTAGTCAGTGCTCTTGAAAGAGCCAATGAGATTAAGCATCCTATTGCCATGCAAAAGCACATCGATGAACTTGATGCGCTGCTTGCTAATGTGTCTTCCCTTGAAGGAAAACAGGTGTGTTTACAACCTATTAGCCAGCAAAAGCGAGCGACGGAGCTTGCAGTTAAGACTTGTATTGAGCGAAACTGGCGACTATCGTTACAAACACACAAGTATATTGGTATCGAGTAAATGTCAGTTCAAAAGACCAACTTATGGCGCTGCGAAAATGGTTAATCTAAACCTGTTTAGAAGGGTTAACCTTCTGTTTTGTGTTCTATGTGGCCTGCTTACAGCGTCTTATGTGCAGGGGGCGCTGTGGACTATCAACTATCCTCGTCCTATTGACGACTCAGATGCGCGTGCACAATACCCAATCGCTTTATTAAAACTTGCCCTAGATAAAACAGGCGTAAATTACGAGCTACGTCCGTCAGACAGGATCCTTCTGACAGGAAAAGCGATGCGTCAACTTCGCGAAAATAGAGAAGTTAACGTGGTGTGGAGCATGACTGATAGTCAGCGAGAAAAGGAATTAACGCCTATCCGTATTCCCATTGCAAAAGGACTAATTGGGCTTCGGGTGTTCGTTATAAACAAAAATAAAAAGTCGAAGTTTGAAAACGTATTGTCTCTTAATGATTTGCGTAAACTGACTCCTATTCAGGGCGAAGAATGGCCAGATACAAAAATTCTTCAGGCGAACGGCTTTAACGTATTCACAGTGCCAGAGTTTCGGGAGGCCTATGACCTGATAGGGCAGAGCAAGGGCGATATTTTTCCTCGTTCAGTGATTGAAGTTAACGCTGAACTTGAGGCTGAAGGCCCGGGTAGTAATCTCTATCTTGAACCATCCATGGCATTGTATTACCCAACGGCAATGTACTATTTTGTGAGTTTAAACAACAAAACATTAGCAAACTTAATAGAGACGGGTCTACAAAGAGCCATAGATGATGGCTCATTCGATGAGTTATTTAATTCAACCTACGCACCTATTTTAACATCGTTAAATATGGAAGAGAGAACCGTTTTTTCGCTAGAAAACCCTCTACTGCCAGTTGAAACACCGTTGTCGAATCCAGCCCTTTGGTACAAGCAGAATAAAGAAGAATAGCGGTTTCTTAATGCCCTTTAAAAATGAAAAAACGCGGCACAGGCCGCGTTTTTCTTTTGTTCTTTAAATGTTCAATAGCCGTTACGATTCGCCTGAGTGAACACCTTTCATTGAACGACCTGATGGGTCAGCATTGTTTTTAAAGCTTTCGTCCCACTCTAGTGCCTCTGCCGTACTACACGCAATTGACTTACCGCCGGGTACGCAGCGCGCTGCACTTTCTTGAGGGAAGTAGCTCTCGAAAATTGTGCGGTAGTAGTAGCCTTCTTTAGTGTCAGGCGTGTTAACTGGAAAGCGGAACTCAGCGGTAGCAAGCTGTTGATCTGTGACTTCGTTTTCTACGAAGTCTCGAATTGAGTCAATCCACGAATAACCTACACCGTCACCAAACTGTTCTTTCTGACGCCACAATACTTCTGCAGGTAATGTCTCGCCGTTATCAAACGCTTTGCGAAGGATCCACTTCTCCATTTTTCCATCTATGCACATTTTATCCTGCGGGTTTAAGCGCATGGCGACGTCAATGAAGTTTTTGTCTAAGAATGGAACACGTGCTTCTACACCCCATGCAGAAGTGGCCTTGTTAGCACGTGCACAGTCAAACATATGCAGGCGGTCAAGTTTACGTACCGTTTCTTCGTGGAATTCTTTGGCGTTTGGCGCCTTGTGGAAATACAGATAACCACCAAAGATTTCGTCAGAGCCTTCACCTGAAAGCACCATTTTAATGCCCATCGCTTTGATTTTGCGGGTCATTAGGTACATAGGGGTGGCGGCACGAATGGTGGTTGTATCGTAGGTTTCTAGATGGAAGATAACATCACGGATGGCATCTAAACCTTCTTGAATCGTAAAATGAATTTCATGGTGAACCGTACCAATCATGTCCGCCACTTTCTTAGCCGCTTTCAGATCAGGAGCACCTTCAAGGCCTACAGCGAAGCTGTGCAGACGCGGCCACCACGCATCGGTTTTGTCTTCGTCTTCAACGCGCTTCGCCACATATTGTGCAGCTACAGCAGACACTAACGACGAGTCTAAACCACCAGATAACAACACCGCGTAAGGTACATCAGACATCATGTGAGACTTTACGGCTTTTTCAAAAGCAACGCGTAGTTCTTCTAAATCGCTCGTGTTGTCTTTTACGTTGTCGTATTCCATCCAGTCGCGTTTGTAATATTTTGTGATTTTTCCTTCTTTGCTCCAGAGGTAGTGGCCAGGAGGGAATTCACTAATTGTCTTACACACCCCAGCTAGCGCCTTCATTTCAGAAGAAACGTAGAAGTTACCGTGTTCATCGTAGCCGGTGTAAAGGGGAATAATTCCAATATGATCACGGGCAATGAGGTAAGCATCTTGCTCTTCATCATATAGGATAAAAGCAAACATACCTTCTAGGTCATCAATAAAGTCCACGCCTTTTTGTTGGAAAAGGGGAAGAATAACTTCACAGTCAGAGCGTGTTTTAAACGGATATTGCTCATCTAAATCAGCTGCCAACTGCTTATGGTTATAAATTTCGCCATTAACTGCAAGAATTTGCTTATCGTTCTGGCTGATAAGAGGCTGCGCACCCGTGTCTACATCGACAATTGCCAGTCTTTCGTGACAAAGAATGGTATTGTCATTATTCCAGATACCCGACCAGTCAGGGCCACGGTGGCGCAATAGTTTAGATAAATCGAGGGCTTGGGTTCTGAGTTCAGACACATCGGTTTTGATATCAAGGATACCGAAAATACCACACATATAACGGATTCTCTCTGTTCACTTGTTGAAAAAAATAATTTGAAGTTTTTTCTGTCGGTACTCGCGTACGAGTGAGCGAAGGATTGTTTTTATTCTTTTATCGCGTGCCTTGAATGTGCCAGTCTGACAGGAAATTGCAAGTACATTATGATGAGAAAATGGAAATACTTATTCCTTTTATCTCAAAATAGCGTTTTATTAACATTTTTATCCTATTTACGCCGTTAGATGCGACACATTTATATCGTGAAATGAAGAATGCTGGCGTTTTTATAGGCTATTGGAATGATTGAGAAGCGAAGTTAATTCGAGGGATTAAACGAAAAGGAGCCTTATGGAAGGCCCCTTTCATCATGCTCTATTAAATGCGTAAAGGGTGCATATAACTAATATTTGCGCTGAAACTCGCTTGCTTCATTCCACTTTGGCCACGCATCAGCATTCGCTACGCCCACACCAACATCGAATAACATTTGAGTATCTTGCACTATGCCGCTTAAATCCCAGTCGTCGCGATATTGGTCGCATACTTGGTGATAGCAACCAGTAACAATAACATTCATACGCTTTCTGTATTTCGCAGTTTCTTCATCTGCTGGTTCATTACCGCCTTCAGCATAAAGTGCCGGAACACCCTGTTTGGCGAAGCTAAAGTGATCCGAACGATAGTAGTATCCCGCTTCAGGACGGTCTTCTTGTGTTAGTGAGCGACCTTGCTTTGCAGCGGCTTTTTCAAGGTAGTCTTCCATTTCTGACTTACCCATACCTACTACAGCGACGTTTTTGGTTTTACCCAAAACGTTCATTGCGTCCATATTAATATTAGCAACCGTGTTTTCAATCGGGATCACAGGGTTACTAGCATAGAACTTACTACCCAAAAGGCCTTGTTCCTCAGCAGTTACCACCAAAAATGATACCGAGCGTTTAGGTGCTGGCGTTAAGTTTGAGTAGGCTTTTGCCATGGCTAAGATAGCGGCGGTTCCCGTGGCGTTGTCGTGAGCACCATTGTAAATTTGATCGCCTTCTTTACTTTCGTCTTTACCTAAATGGTCCCAATGTGCGGTATAGATAATATGTTCGTTAGGAAACTCAGCGCCAGGAAGAGTGGCAATTACGTTGTTGCTCTCTGATTTTTTAAACGTATTTTTTACCGTCACTGAAGCTTGGATATCCATAGCCTTGCTATATGGACCTTTCATGGCATTAGCTTTTTCAGTATCGAAATCAAGGCCTGCATCAGCAAACACTTTTTTCGCAGCATCAAGCGTAAGCCAACCTTCAACGGCTACACGGCTTGCTCCTTTGTCAGCGCTTACTAGGCCGTACTGCGGGCCACTCCAGCTATTCGCAACAACTGACCAGCCATAAGAGGCTGGGGCTGTTTCGTGAATAATAATAGCGCCAGCTGCGCCCTGACGGCTAGCCTCTTCATATTTGTAGCTCCAGCGACCATAGTAGGTCATAGTGGTGCCTTGGAACTTACCGCTTTCAGGATTTTCGAAACCAGGGTCATTAATAAGCATTACCACTGTCTTGCCTTCGACATCTAGCCCTTCGTAGTCGTTCCAGTCGTACTCAGGTGCGTTAACGCCATAACCAACGAAAACAAGTTCAGAATCTTCAAGTGACACTGAGCTTTGCTCGCGCTTAGATGACGCAACCATTTGCTCTTTATAAACAAAGCTATTGTCTCCGATCGTCATGGTCATGTCTGGATCGGCGGTAATTTCCATTAACGCTACTTTTTGTAAAAAGCTATCACCGTTGCCGGGTTTGAGGCCTGCTTTAGTAAACTCACTGACAAGATAGTCGATGGTTTTCTTTTCGCCTTCAGTGGTGGGTAAACGGCCTTCGAATTCGTCAGAAGAAAGTACTTTCAGGGGCTCGCGAATATCGGCATCTGAAATATTGTTGTAAACACTGTCAAAATTCGAGGCCGCAGGCATTTCCTTTTTGGCGGTTTGATCTTGTGGTGTGCTGTCGCTTGATGGTGTACATGCACTTACGCCTAAAAGAGTAGGTACAAGTAACGGCAAAAACATTTTTTTCATTGTTAGTCTCTGTTTGCTCTACAATACGATTCCAGTATAGAGAAAACCCCAGAGCGAACCAATAGTTGATATGCAATCAGACTCAATACCCTTCTGTAAAGACTACCTAATAAGCCACGCAAGTAAACCGGTTACAGCACTTCTAGAAGAAGTTGGTTTATTAGGTAACAATTATTTTCCCACGCCTGAACTATTGAACCAATTAACAGCGCAACACTATGAGCACTGGCAAGGACCTGCTTTTAAAGGTCAAAGTCAGTTATCAGATGACGACAAGCGTTACTATGAAACGATCATTAGTGAAGACAAGGTAGTACCAACTCGGGAGGGAAGCTGGCACGATTTATTTAATGCACTTATTTGGTTACAGTTCCCTAAAACCAAATCTCTGTTAAATGAGCTGCATATTCGCGATATTAACGAACACGGTGTAAGCCCTAGAACGGCTCGCCGCAATCGCATTACTCACTTCGATGAATGTGGTGTAGTGCTTGCGATAGAAGAACCCAAGCAAGCTACACTAAACAGTGTTGGTCTTGAAAGGGAGCATGATAGCCGACAACATTATGTTGAATCGTTAGAGGCCTTTTTGCAGAGCCTTGCTGCCCACAAATGGGAACAAAGCTTTTTAAACCATCGAGAGCGATGGCATAGTGAAGTCACGCCATTTATTTTCGGACACGCGAATTTGGAAATGATGCTAAACCCATTTATAGGGCTTACGGGAAAATGGCTGGCGGTTTCGGTTCCTTGCGGTTTTAGCAAACTGGATAAATGGCAACAGCGCTTGGTATTAGACAACGCATTGATACTGCGTATTGAAGCGCTAGATTATTTTCAATCTGCACCTCTTTTGAAGCCTTTGCCTCTGCTTGGTGTACCTTTGTGGCACAGCCAACAAGATGAAATGTTTTATCAGAATAAAGACTATTTTAGACCGCTACGTGAGGGAAGTAAGTCGACAATTCAGCTACCCTTGTGGTCTTAAGCGTGTTGCGCACTGACACTTTGGCTTGTGAACTGTGTGTTTTTTACACTTGGCTTTTAAGGCTTAGTTTTTGATACTTTGCTATTGAGAGCTTAGCGCTGTCCGAGTTTTTATCGGAAACAGCGCCAACTAATAGCCAAATGGAAGCGGGCTATAAAGTGTGTTTTCTTAGAATAGCGCTAAAGCAATCAACCAAATGCCGTAGATAACCACATACGGTGCGCTTGCAATTAGTGCTGCTTTCTTAAGAGGAAAAGACGTCCACTGAGTGATGCCGACAGTCGCTAGATAAATGCCCCAGAAAAGCTCAAGCCTTAGTGCTTGGCCGAAAGCATACCACGGGGAGTCCATGGGAATACTCGCTAAAAAGCCAAGAGATGTAGGTGATAATATTGTTGGAGCAACTTGGTGATCGCCAGTAAATAGCAGCAGTGCTACGCCAACCAAGCCAGTGAGTACATAAGGCATAGAAAGCCACCACGCAAAACCGTACCAGTCCGTAAAGCCGAAAACATGGCTATCATCCGAGCGAGTCATCAAGTTTACGTAAACCGCGTATACCGCATTTACAATGATTGGAACAAAAAAGGCGCCGATTATCGATGACCAAAGTAAGGCGTCTCTAGTGAAAAAGGCTTTCATTTGCTCTTCTTCTGCAGGACTCATATCGCCTTGAGCTGTAATATTCATCTGTGCGAACCAATCAATATCTACAAAGTTTACATATAAATATTGAGATACCAGCGTGATAGCGGTGATCAATATAAATGGCATCCAACTCCAGTTATTGTTTTCACCTATGGCCTTGAACACGCCATTTGGCTTGAAGAATATATCATTACACGCTTGGAAAGGGTTCGATACGTTGTGCATCCCTTGCTCCTTTTACTTCGTTTTATTTTTTGATTCGGGTGCTGTTTAAAGCAGCAGTTAGTTCTGCTTGATTGCTTGTTAACACGCTAATAGTTTTGGCATTACAGATTACTAACGGCTAGGTGTGTTGTACAGCACAAGGTTCTGATAAACGGTATTTATTTGTAAGAGAAGATGAATATAGCTTATTCAACAATGTGTGAAATTGTGAATTCAACAGATAGCAAAAAGGGAAGCAATGAAGTGGCCCACCAATAGTTGGACTATCCAATTACTGGGGACACTTCACAATGCTTCCCTTTATATTAAATACTTACTCAATGTTATAAATAAGTCGCATTCAAAAGTGTAAGCACAATTGCGCTATACAGAAGTGAAATAGGCAGCCCAATTTTTATAAAGTGTGAAAACTTATAATTCGCGGCATTATAAACAAGCAAGTTGGTTTGATAGCCAAACGGCGAGATGAAACTGGCGCTTGCCGCAAAAGCTACCGCCAGCGCAAATGGCATTAATGGCGCACCGATAATCTGAACTAAACCGTAGGCAAACGGGAACATTAACGCCGCAGCCGCATTGTTAGTAACAAACTCAGTTAAAACCAAGGTAAGTAAGTAAATGACTATCAATGCTACGAACCAGTCGGTACCCGACAACACCGGCATTAGTGCTTCCGTGGTCGTGTTGATGACACCTGAATTTTCAAGCGCGCTGGCTAGGCTTAAAGCGCCAACAATTACAACGATCAAATTTAAAGGTAAGTTTCGCTTCATTTCACCGTTTGACGTTACTTTCACACCAATCAGCGTAGCTGCTAAAAACAACAAGCCAATAGCCAGCGAAATCATGTCTGCAGCAGCAAGTAAAACTGTGGTCAGGAAGCCGCCAAGGGTAATCCATTCTTGCTTGTTCGTTAATGGGCGGGCGATTTTTTGCTCTGACAAAATAAAAAAGTTTTTATTCAAATTTTGACGAGTGGCAAAGTCTGGGCCCGTGGCTAAAAGTAAGAAGTCACCCGATTGAAGTTTTATTTCTCCAAGTTTACCTGAAAGCTGCTCACCATCACGTCGTATGGCTACAACGGCGGCATCAAATAGCGCTCTAAAACCAAGTTTTTTGATCGTTTGACCAATTACCTGAGCGCGATTGGCCACTACCACTTCGGTTAAGCTCTCGCGCAGCACACCATCGGTCTCTGCAAACATGCTCAAACCTTTAATGTGGCTAAGGTTTTCAAGTTTTTGAACATTGCCAGAAAAAATCAGCTTGTCGTTTTCAAGAATAACTAAGTCTGGGCCTACAGGAGATATCAGATTGCCATTGCGAACCACTTCTACCAAAAAAAGTTCTGGCAGATTACGCAGGTGGTTCCGTTCGACGGTTTTGCCAATTAGCTCTGAACCAGGCTCAACTTCGGCTTCAACCATGTACTCGTGATAGTTGTTACTTTTATTGCCAATATGAGGCAGCAATGGAAGCAACAAAAACATAAGTAGACCACAGCTCAGGCCCGCTACGGTGCCATAAAGTGTGAAGTCAAAAAAGTTAAAGCCCGGATGCCCGTGTTCTTGTAAAAAACTATCGACGATTAGGTTGGTAGAGGTACCGATTAAAGTAACCGTCCCGCCTAAAATAGCCGCATATGATAGCGGTATGAGTAATCGGGAAGCAGGGTGATATTGGTTCTGTTTTACAGGACCAATGAGGCTTGCCACAATTGCCGTATTATTAAGCAGTGCAGAGGATATAAAGGTTAGTGAAAATAGTCGCCAGTAGGATTGCGTGAAGTTAGCACTTACTAGTTTTCTACCAAGGCGTTTTATCAGTGCGGTTTTATCTATGGCGCTACTTACTAAAAGTAACAGAACAAGGGTGATAAGACCCTTGTTGGTCAAATTTAGCAAGATGTCATCAAGAGATAACTGCTGGGTAACCAGTAAAGCTAATACTGCACCTGAAAACACAGTAGAAGGGCGCTGACTGGTAAAAATCAGCGCACATATCGTACTGGCAAAAATTGCCAGTACGATGAACTGGGTCACATCCATATTGCTCCAGTCCTGCTTATAGTTTACTAATATCCACAGAGTTCCAATGCGGGAAGTGCTTACGTACTAAGGCATTGAATTCAAGCTCAAACTCAGAGAAGTTAGGCGAGGTATGCTGTGCATCACCGGCTATTTCGTCGATGACCATACCTGCACCCACTGTACCATTGGTCAAACGATCAATAACGATGAATGAGCCGGTAGGGCGGTTGCGCTTATACGGGTCACAAGCTACCGGCTGGGTAAATTTCAAATCCACCACGCCAATCTCATTGAGATTAAGGTGCATAGCATCCGTTTCTTCCAACGTGTTCACATCAATTTGATTATCGATATGAGCTACAACGCCTGGTGTAGATTTGGTCGCAAACTTAAACAAGTATTGCTTGTTTGGCATTAGTGGCTCTTCAGACATCCAAACAAGGTGTGATTTAAATTGCGTGTTTAGCAATGGCAAGTTATCTGATTTTACAATCATATCGCCACGAGAGATGTCAATTTCATCTTCTAGCGTCAGCGTAACCGCTTGAGGTACGTAAGCGCGTTCTTGGTCCCCTTCAAACGTAACGACTTGCTTCACCTTTGATTTCTTACCAGAAGGTAGTGCCGTCACTTCGTCGCCGGGTGCAACTTGGCCAGATACTACAGTACCTGCAAAACCACGGAAGTCTAAGTTAGGACGGTTAACGTATTGAACTGGAAAGCGGAAGTCTTCATGGTTGTCGTCTTCACCGATTTCGATGTTTTCCAACATTTCCATTAATGGTGTGCCGTCAAACCATGGAGTATGTTCGCTTTTACCCACTACGTTGTCGCCTTCAAGGGCAGAAATAGGAACGAACTGAATATCAGGAATATCAAGCTGTTCAGCAAACTTCAGGTAGTCTTCCTGTATTTGTTTGTACACTTCTTCTGAATAGTCCATCAAATCCATTTTGTTGATAGCAACAATAACGTGTTTGATACCCAAAAGAGATACCAGGAACGAGTGACGTTTAGTTTGAACTTTAACACCGCCACGAGCATCAACAAGAATAATA
This sequence comes from Alteromonas sp. KUL150, assembly GCF_009811475.1. Taxonomy (NCBI): domain Bacteria; kingdom Pseudomonadati; phylum Pseudomonadota; class Gammaproteobacteria; order Alteromonadales; family Alteromonadaceae; genus Alteromonas; species Alteromonas sp. KUL150. The sequence continues at coordinate 85,453 of NZ_BLIJ01000028.1, read as the reverse complement.
GCAAGGTCACACGTAGACGCGCCAGTTACCATGTTGCGGGTGTACTGCTCGTGCCCTGGAGTATCGGCGATAATAAACTTACGCTTGTCAGTAGAGAAGTAGCGGTATGCCACGTCGATAGTGATACCTTGCTCACGCTCTGACTGAAGACCGTCTACGAGCAGGGCAAGATCAACCTTCTCACCGGTAGTGCCCACTTTTTTGCTGTCTTTAGTGATAGCGGCAAGCTGGTCTTCATAGATCATTTTAGAATCGTGAAGTAAGCGACCAATTAGGGTACTTTTACCATCGTCTACGCTACCGCAGGTTAGGAAACGTAGCATATCTTTCTTTTCGTGTTGCTCTAGGTAAGACAGAATATCCTGTCTTAATAATTCGTTTTCATTGTTCATGTTATGCGCTCACAAGGAAAAAGGGGTTTAACACAGACTCTTTTTGGTTGTACGTAAGAGCGTCAGCGTTGTCATCTAATGGATTTTCAGGGTCAAGTACGGTTACGTTTGCACCTGCCGCTAGTGCAACGGCGTGCGCTGCACCTGTATCCCATTCAGATGTTGGGCCTAAACGAGGGTAAAGATGCGCTTCGCCCTCAGCCACTAAGCAAAGCTTCAGTGAGCTGCCCATCGCCACAAGCTCGGTTTCACCTTCAAGCTGCGCCAATAAATTCTGAATTTCAGGGCTTTGGTGAGAACGACTACCTACCACTTTCCACACTTCGGCACCATTGTGCTTGCGTGCAGAAATAGCGGTGAATTCGCCATTCACTTCGGTCCATGCACCTTCACCTACAATGCCTACATAGCTTTTGTTTAGTGCTGGCGCGTAAACCACACCCATGGTCGGCTTACCGTTTTCGATAAGTGCAATATTTACCGTAAACTCACCGTTTTTCTTAATAAATTCTTTAGTGCCGTCTAGCGGGTCTACCAGCCAGTATGACGACCACGTTTTGCGCTCTTCCCATGAAATATCTGCTGACTCTTCAGAAAGAATCGGCAGGTCAGATTCAGCTTCAAGGGCGTTAACGATGACGTTATGTGCGGCAAGGTCAGCTTCTGTTAGCGGGCTGGTATCCTGCTTTTCATAAATGGCGAAGTCTTTCTCGTAAATCGCCATTATCTTATCGCCGGCTTCTTTGGCGATAGCTAGCACTGTTTGTGCAAGACTATTTAAAGGCTGTGTCATTACACCAATCCCTTTTCTTGAAGCAAAGCATACAATCGCTCAGCGGTTTGCTCTGCTGGTTCATCCTGATAAGTTAAGTGTACTTCCGGCGCTTCTGGCGCTTCATAGGCTGAATCAATACCTGTAAAGTCCTTAATTTCACCACTGCGCGCTTTCTTGTATAGCCCTTTTGGATCGCGTTTTTCACACACTTCAAGAGGTGTATCGACAAACACTTCTACAAACTCTCCGTCTTCCATTAAGCTGCGGCAGTAATCGCGGTCGGCTTTGAAAGGCGAGATAAAAGCGGTAAGCACAATGGTACCTGCATCGACAAACAGTTTAGCGACTTCGCTAATGCGGCGAATGTTTTCAACGCGATCTTTATCGCTAAAACCTAAATCGCCACACAGACCGTGGCGCACGTTGTCGCCGTCAAGCAGATAGGTGTGCTTGTTCTGCTCGTGAAGCTTTTTCTCAAGCAGGTTTGCTAATGTCGATTTACCAGAGCCGCTTAAACCCGTTAGCCAGAATACACGAGGCGTTTGACCAAGCTTTTCAGAGCGGGTGGTCTTGTTTACTTCGTGTTTATGCCAAACAACGTTGTCGGTGGCCATTAGAAGTACCCTTCCATTTTCTTCTTCTCCATAGAGCCTGCGCTGTCATGGTCGATTACTCGGCCCTGACGTTCAGACGTCTTGGTAAGTAGCATTTCTTGAATAACTTCAGGTAGGGTTGCCGCTTTAGACTCTACCGCACCGGTAAGTGGGTAACAGCCAAGAGTACGGAAACGCACAGAGCGCATCTCTGGTACTTCACCTTCTTCTAGCGGCATACGGTCGTCGTCAACCATAATGAGTACGCCATCACGCTCAACAACCGGGCGAGGTTTGGAAAGGTAAAGTTGAGGGATATCGATATTTTCTAGGTAAATGTATTGCCAGATATCTAGTTCAGTCCAGTTAGACATTGGGAATACACGAATGCTTTCGCCTTTGTTTACCTGGGAGTTATAGATATTCCAAAGCTCTGGACGTTGGTTTTTTGGGTCCCAGCGGTGGTTGCTGTCGCGGAATGAGTAAACACGTTCTTTGGCACGTGATTTTTCCTCGTCGCGTCGAGCGCCACCAAATGCCGCATCGAACTTATATTTGTTCAGCGCTTGCTTAAGTGCTTGGGTTTTCATGATGTCAGTGTGTTTTGCCGAACCGTGGCTAAATGGGCCAACGCCAGCTTCAACACCTTCTTCATTGATATGAACAAGCAAATCGAAACCGTGTTTCTTAGCTTGTTCATCACGGAACTTAATCATCTCTCCAAACTTCCACGTGGTATCTACGTGCAATAGTGGGAAAGGAATTTTGCCTGGCGCGAACGCCTTGCGTGCAAGGTGAAGCAGTACAGAAGAGTCTTTTCCTACAGAGTAAAGCATAACTGGGTTTTCAAACTCAGCAGCAACCTCACGGAAAATCTGGATACTCTCGGCTTCGAGTTGTTTCAAATGCGTTACAGACGGGATACTAGCAGTCATTTTGAAGTCCGAATTTTATGTTATATACAAAAAAGTTATATATGGGTTATTTTTCTGCATAGAACGATAACATATTTAATTTCAAAAGTAGTATGCGATTTTGCTATTTAAAATAGCTATCTTATTCCATTAAATAAAACTGTCATGCAATTGAAGCATAAGCCACTTTTTTTCAGGGCTATAAAAAGAAAAAAGCCCTGTTTAGGAAACCAAACAGGGCTTTGCGTTCGCGAAATGTAGCGCTATTTTTCGCTAATTTTTAGCTCACTTTTCGTTTAATTTCGTTTGAAACGCATCGAAAGTATCAACTACACCTTCTCGTGGAGTACCTGATTTACTTAAAATCATGATGGTTAAGCTAGATAAAATAAACCCGGGCACAATTTCGTATACCCAGTTACCAAGTTTCTGACCACCCACTTCGATTGGAAGATAAATCCACAGCAACACGGTTACCGCCCCAACTATCATGCCACCTAACGCCGCACGACGGGTCATTTCACGCTTAAACAAGCTAAATAAAACGAGTGGACCAAAGGCAGCGCCAAAACCTGCCCACGCATTACTTACAAGGGTCAAAATAGTGCTGTCTCGGTCGTAGGCTAGATAGATAGCAACAAGCGCTACAACTACCACGCTAACGCGGCCTGCGATAACGAGTTCACCATCTGACGCATCACGACGCAGAAATGCCTGATAAAAGTCACTGGTCAATGAGCTCGACGTTACTAAGAGCTGTGATGAAATAGTACTCATGATCGCGGCTAGAATAGCAGCAAGCAAGAAACCACCAATGAGCGGGTGGAACAGAATTTGAGACAGGTAGATAAATACGGTCTCGGGATCAATCTCATTGCCGTTTCCTGTCACATAAGCCAAACCAAACAGGCCTGTCATTAAGGCGCCGATAATTGAAACTATCATCCAACTCATACCAATATTTCTTGCAGTTGGAATATCTTTGACTGAACGGATAGCCATGAAGCGAACGATAATGTGCGGCTGGCCAAAGTAGCCTAGGCCCCATGACATAAGAGAAACAATACCTATGAACGTTAATGCTTCGTTGGAAGACGCATCCATAAAGGCATCGAATAGTGCCGGGTTGATGTTGTCTAATGCGTCGATTGAAGCACCGACCCCGCCTAGCTCACTGATAACCACAGCGGGAACCATAATAAGCGAGACAAACATGATACAGCCTTGAACGAAGTCAGTCATGCTTACCGCCATAAAACCACCCACTAATGTGTAGGCTACAACAACGCCTGCGGTGACATACAGCCCCGTTTCATAGGTTAATCCGAATGATGTTTCAAACAATTTTCCGCCAGCTACAACACCCGAAGATGTATAAAGGGTGAAAAAAACGACGATGACAACAGAGGCGATAACGCGAAGTAGACGAGAATTGTCTGCAAATCGGTTTTCAAAGTAATCGGGAAGCGTAATAGAATTATTGGCGACCTCTGTGTATACACGGAGGCGTGGTGCTACCAGTATATAATTCGCTAGTGCGCCTAATGTCAGACCAACCGCAATCCAACCGGCGGACAAACCGGATACATACATTGCACCGGGTAAACCCATGAGCATCCATCCGCTCATGTCAGATGCGCCTGCTGAGAGAGCAGTAACAGCGGGGCCTAACTGGCGGCCGCCGAGCATATAGCCTTCTACGTTGGTATCTGTTTGCCGATAGGCGAAAAGGCCTATCCCTAACATTACTACAAAATATAAACCCAACGAGATTATCGTGCCTGTAGCCATATAAATTCCCTATGTTTTTTCTTTCATGCTAACACCTATGACTGAGAGTCTCTACGTCATTCAGCGCCCTTGCATGTTTTCTATACGGCTAAAGGTAAATAAAGTTTGAGAGAATTTTAAAATGACAAAGAGGCTACGCGAGCACGGCCGTCGCGTTTGGCCTTGTAAAGCAAGTCGTCACAGGCTTTGATAATTCTGTCTAAGTTTGTTTCTCCTTTCACATCCAACAGCCCTGACGAGAAGCTAACGCAAAACTTTTCATCAGTACCGTTCCAATGTTTTTGGCGTGAAAGAGCCACATTTAGTTCATCGAGTATCCGTTTTGCTGACTTTTCATCCGTGTCGGAGAAATAGATTAAAAACTCTTCGCCTCCGTACCGGCAAAGTTTGTCAGATTTGCGAATTCTATTCTTGATAATTTGGGTTATTGTCGTTAGCACTTCATCACCGACAGCATGACCGTATCTGTCGTTAATCTTCTTAAAGTTATCTACGTCCAATAGCGCAATACTTGAGGTCTTGTTGCTTTTAAGTGACTTTTTCAAACTGTTTAACATAGCTCGGCGGGTGAGGGCGCCAGTGAGCGAGTCCCGTTCAGCGAGTAAATCGCTCTGTTTTTTAGCGACCCAGAGCCATAGGACAAGGATGAGCAATATGGTTAGCAACAACACGAATATGGTTGTTTTCATGGCTTCTTTGTCGGTAGAAAGACCCTCTTTCTGCTCCCGTAAACTAGCGAGTTCTTTCTGCCGATAATGCGCAAGCTCAATATCTTTTGCGATCCCGTCAGTAAATGATGAAGAGGAAAATTTGAACTGCTCGGTATTCTTTTCAAAGAGAATCTGGTCGTACGCTTTTGAATGCTCATAGGCTTTTTTATAATCGCCCGCAGCATCGTAAATTCTAGTAAGTTCGAGTTCTTTTCTTAGAAGGTGTTCTGCTCTGAACCCGGTCGAATGCAAAGTGTTCAGCATTTCTTCTTTGTATCTTTCGACAGCTATAGAGAGTTGCTTTTTATCGCCCTCAAAAATGGCTTTGTAGGACTGATAGAGATAGGCAAGCTCTTTCGACTTGGCTTCAATTTTCTTTATTTCTGTCGCATCCAGTGTTCTGATTATATCTCTTATATCGCTTTCATGAGTTTGTCTAAAGCCGAGTAACAACACTCGTAACCTTTGGTATAAAGTCAAAAAAACTTCATGTTCCGAGTCTCTATTGTTTGCATAACTCAGAGCGTTGTCAGAAGTCGACAACGCGTCTTTAAAGTTGCTCTGAAGTAGTAAAGAGTCAACCGCGGTAAAATAAGCCCATGTTATAAATTCGTCGCTTTGATTCCTCTCATCTATAATTTTCATAGAATGAAAGTGAGCTTTACTTGGAACCGATAGCTCGGTATACATGTGTCTAAGCCACTGATGAGCGGTAGCGCTGTCTAGTGCATTTTCTAGGGTAAGAGTTGATGAACGCGTTGGTAAATAAGCAAGCGCATATTCTATCTCATTAATTGCTTGTATTGGGCTTTCTAAGGTAAGCTCCATCGCTAACCAAATACTGGCTATTGCGGTGGCCGTTCTATTTCCGGTATCTAACGCTTCTATTTTTAAATTTCTTAGTAAGGGTACGGTTACACCAAACCGTTCGTGTGAACGGTCGAAATCATTTATTGCTCTGGCATAAATGTAGTAGGCCTTTGAAGCAGAGAACAATTCTGCATTCATTTCTTTCAGTTCATCCCAATGCTTTTTTAATAGAGGGTATTTTACATAAACTGGAATTCTCGGTTTTTCAGTCTCGTTGGCAGTGGCGGTTGCAAGTATGTGTCTAAAGATAATGCCTTCACTGGTATCATCATTTTGAATATTTAATTTCTCAATCATCGACACGATCTGGGCGTTGTCGATGTCGGTCGTTGAATTCCAATTATAAATAGCTACAGCGGCGAGGTGACTATATTTGTTTAGCTTGTCTAATCGTAATTGGCTCGGGTCTGCGACTTGCGATGCGCAAAAAAAGGGCGCTAGAAATATAATAGGGAGTAGCCAAACCATTAGCCTTGTAAAGCGATACCAAGCGCTCATTGTAATTGCTACCTCTATACTGCGGATAAGCGGAATATTGTTGTAATTTAAAACAAGTGTTTTAATAAGGTAGTAATTATAAGTTTTATAAGCGTGAGTTTCATCTTAAATTTGGGCAAAAAAAATCGGCCACAATAGGCCGAAGAAGAGAAGGAATAAGGAGAACAGTTTTTTTGGAACGCCCCATAAAAGCGTTAAGCTGAAAACTGCATCCTTTCCGAAATGGCTTTTTTCATTTCGCTAAGATCCGCGTTTTTGTCACCAACAATCATAACGTTTGCGCGCTGCATCTTAATGCTCTCGCCGTGATATTGGCTATCCCCGAACCTACTCGGTACGCTAACGTCGCCTCGTTCCGGCACCACAAATATAGACATTTTACCTTGTGGCGTATCAACAATGAGGTGAAGACTTCTAACCGTGCTCAAGTGACAGTAGTTTGCAACTTCTACACCGTCTAACATTTCGCTAAAACTACCACCAAAGCTTGCTAGCTTTGCATTAACCATATTTAAGTCAACTGGAAGCAAAGAGTGAGCATGCTCCATTTCAGCGTACTGCATGTGAGCAAGTGCTTGACCGCCTATACTAAGCGGTTGGTGGTACCACATGGTAAGGGCAATACCCACGGTAAAAGCAACCGACGCAGCCATAGCCAAATACCACCTGCTTCTGCGCTTGTAGCGATTGAATTCGTCAGTCGATTGTTGCCAAATAAGCTTGCTTGCAAGATCCTCTGGTACGTCGACTTTAAGCGCTTGCTTTAGTTGCTTATCTAGCTGCTTCTGTTCATTCCAGAAATTCCGTTTGCTTTCATCTTCCTTTGCCGCCTCTACAACATCACTGTCAGTCGTTTCTGGATCGGCGTAGATTCGACGCCTAAACTCTAACTCATCCATTTACACGACCTCTCTGTTCATTTTGTTTCTCTAATGCCTCTTTCAGCTGATTTCTCGCCCTAAACAAACGCGTCATTACCGTGTTTTTATTGAGTCCTAATTGATTAGCAATCTCTTCACCACTAAACCCAAAGATGAGTTGAAGGATTAAGGGCTCGCGATACTCAATGCTCAATCCACCCATCAGTCGCTGAAGTTCTCTGTCTCTCAAATCGCCGTCTGCGTGCTGGGTGTCATCTTGTATATGGCAATCGTCAATATCCACCGTATCGAATTGCTTTCGCTCAAACCGACGGGCGTTCTCGCGGCGAAGAATGGTAATCAGCCATGACTTCGCCGCCTTTTCATCATTAAGGGCATCGAGTGAGCGCCAAGCACGCAGAAAGGTTTCCTGTACAACATCTTCGGCAATGCTCTGGTCTTTAATAAGCCAGAATGCATAGCGGTATATGTCGGCGTGAAATGCCTTTACCAGTGCTTCATATCTTTGGTGTTTTGCTTTCATACCCGATAAGACCTGACCACTATCGAATTTATTTCGACTAAACATAAAAAAATCCAAAATCTTAAACTTTTTTACTATGGCATAAAAAACGCGCCATTTCTTTAGCCGAAAGACGCGTTTTTATCATAACGTTAGTGAGCGGATCACTCAGTCGTTTTTGCTAGACACCTTTTTGTGAAGCAATCCAAGCATTTATATTTTCTTCTAAAATAGAAAGCGGAACAGGGCCATATTTTAACACTTCATCATGGAAACCTTTCCAATCAAACTTGTCGCCAAGTTCGTTCTGCGCCATTTCTCGAAGCTCCATGATTTTAAGTTTACCAATCATGTAAGCAGTGGCTTGACCCGGCATGGCGATATAGCGTTCTATAGCTTTTTGCGCGTCATATTCAGGGTTTGGTGTGTTTTCAATAAGATAATCTACCGCTTTTTCACGGGACCACTTTTTCGCATGAATGCCCGTATCTACAACCAAGCGGCAGGCGCGCCAGAGCTCCATGGCTAAACGACCAAAGTCGGAGTAGGGGTCTTGATAAAATCCCATGTCTTTTGCCAACTCTTCGGTATATAACCCCCAACCTTCCGTGTAGGCCGTAAAACTTAAAAACTTCTGAAATTGAGGAACACCGTCTAACTCTTGTGCAATTGCACGCTGCATGTGATGGCCAGGAATACCTTCATGATACGCTAGTGCCTCTAGCTGATATGTTGGCATAGCTTTCATATCATAAAGGTTGGCGTAATAAATACCGGGGCGGCTGCCATCTTGGGCTGGGCTTTGATAAAACGCTTTGCCCGCAGACTGTTCGCGAAAGGCTTCAACGCGTTTAACGATCATTGGCGCTTCTGGAAGAATGCCGAAGTACTCAGGAATAGCGTCCCGCATGTCATCTATAGCGGTTTTCGCCATATCAAGGTATTGCTGTCTGCCTTCGGCTGTAGAAGGTAAGTAGAATTGATCGTCTTCACGCATGAACACAAAAAACTCTTGAAGAGTACCTTCAAACTTTACTTGTTTCATGATGTCGCGCATCGCACTGTGTATGCGCTCTACATTATCTAGACCTATCTGATGTACTTGATCTGCAGTCAGGTCAGTGGTGGTAAACCAGTTGAGGCGGTTCTGATACCATGCATCACCGTTAGGCAAACGCCACACACCATCGCCTTCTGGTGTTACTTCACGCTGATGTACCAGTTCTTCGATAAACTTCTCGTACGACGGCATGACTGATGTTACCAAAGCGGCTTTGGCTTCACCAAGTAAAGTGGTTTTCTCAGCGTCAGTTATATCTAGTTTGCTAACTTTATTTTGAAAGTCCTCCCATAATGTAGAAGGCGTTTCACTAGAATCAAAAGGTGCACCCGTAATTACATTCTTGGACGCATCAATCATTTGGTCGTAGGCCCATGCTGGAGGAAATACGCCAGCTTTTTCGCGTACTTTCATTTGTTCGATAACTTGATCGAAGTACGTGCGGACATTATCCAGACGACCAATATACGCTTGGGCGTCTTCTTTACTCTTTACGCTGTGAATATTGATAAGGAAGCTTGGCACTTGAGTATGTGCAGCGCGGAATTGGTGAACAATATAGCGGTGATGTCTGAATTCGTCGTTAGCTAAATCGCGCTCTATGCCAAGTTTGTATAGACGCAAGCTCAGTTTTTCTTGCTCACTCAATTTGCTTGTGTCGAAGCTATTTAGTTTCTCAAGTCGGTTCTTGGCAATAGCAACGCGGGTATCGGCCTCTTCATCGCTGATGTCATCCCATTTGTCGTAGTCCCACTTTTTACCGAGGTAGCTTTGGAATAGGGGGGAGCGTTTTAGGTCTTCTTCAAAGGTGCGCTCAAAGAACGCATTAAGACGCTCTGACTCAGACTGTCCAGCTGGCTTTTCTGTTTTTATTGGCTCTGGTGCGTTATTGGCTGTTTCCGTTGCTGGTGAGCATGCCGCAAGCGTTGTAATAGCTAGCGCTATTGGCGTTAGCTTTAAAAGTGTTTTTTTCATTATTCATTCCCCGTCGCGTTTAATTGATTATTTTTATCGGCTAGGACTTTTACGGTTAATACACCTTTTGAGGGCAATACGGCCCTAGCTGTTTATCGAATACAGGCATCGTATCAACAAAACCCTTGCCATTGCGACATGGCAAAGTGCAAGGGCTTTGATAACGCAAATTCTAATCCATTAGCAAATGAAATGCGTTTTATGAAGCAGGATATAGGTTAGATAGCGTGTGATTGTCACTCGCGTCTTTTCGCTTCCATTCGTTACGAGTGCGCTTAACTTCATTCGAAAGTTCTTCCAAAACCTTCGTTATTTGTTTGGTTTGTACGCTAGCATCAGATTTATTGGCTGAAAAACGCAGTGCGTACAACTCATTAACTATACGATTAATACTTTCAAACTGTGAATGTTTGACATTACCTGCAGTTAACGCATTTATCCACTGCTTAAGAGAGGGGGATAATGAACGTATATCCTTTGCCTTTATCACTGACATAAGATTTTGATATTGAGCTTTTTCATCGAAACTAGTTAAAGCATGCGAGCCCGGTACACCATGTTTAACACTGCTGTTTTGCCCAAACGTTCGCGATTGCTTAAGCTTTCTGTAAGTGTATAGCCATCCCGCAAGCGCAATAACGAACAGCGCGATGAATACGCCGGTCACAGCCCAATATAAGGGCGCAATCTTATTAGTATTGGCGTCATCTGAAGCATTATTTGATGCGTTAGTGTTATTGTCAGCGTCGGCAGAAGATTGCGCTGCAGTTGAAGGTACATCGTTTGGAACATTCTCTACCGTTGTACTGCTCGATACTGGGGTGTTCGCGTTCGCCGCATTACCCTTATTTACGCCACTTGCTGGCGCTACCGTAATTGAGCGAGCAGGAATGGTGGCATACTCGGTTTGTTGAGTAAGGGTATTGAACCAAGGAATAGTAATTTCGGGTAATACAAAGTTACCCGCTTGGGTAGGGATGATGGCCAACGACGTTTGACGCTGGGAGATAAGGCTTTGGTCCTTTTCCACTGTCGTCGTATTCGACTGGTCTGGGTATAATTTAAAGTTTGGCGGATAAAACTCAGGAATATCCGGAAGCTGTTCTTCTACCACACCTAGCGCAGTTAGCGTAACGATTCGGGTTACTGGCTCTCCTGCAACAAAGGTATCTCCCTGTGGCCACTCTTCATCCACTCTTACCATTTCAGAGGGCAGCCATGGATAATCAATTCCCTGAGGAATCGGTTTAATGTTCACCGTGATATCAGGCCCAACCCGATTAATTTGTTGCGTTCTGTTAAAAAAGCCAAACCGCTGATTAGTGTTAGCCGCCATCACTTCTCCAGTAAAGATAGGGCCTCTTAGGGTGAATTCACCAGATGCCTGAGGGACGACAGCGAATTGACGTTCAATGATCTGATAACGCCGTCCATTAACAATGTCGGTGTACTGCTTATCGTCACCTAGTTGTTTAATTTCGGCATTTTGCATTTCGGGTGCTTGAAGGCTGCCCCGTTCAATATTACTTGAGAGAAAAAGTTTAACGGTGTAAAGCAACTGTTGATTTAAGTAGGCTTCTTTTATATCGATGTCTGTGGTGACGAAATAATCACGGGCCACATTGCTTTGTTCTTGAACCGGAATAACTTTCACCTGAATGGCCTTAGTAGACTTACCCTCGACGGTAAGTGAAGGTATGGTAAACGTGCCTTCCTTTCGAGGAAAAAGTGTGGTGGTCCAGACGGTGGTGCGTTTAGTGTCAAAATTAACGATAGACGTTTGGCTGCTAACAGACGTCCTGCCAACTACAAAGTCTTTTAACAGAGGAGAGCTATCAAATGCATCTCTGTCTGCACTTCCATCTGCAGTGATAGTTAAGCGTATCGCCTCGTCTATCATGACAGGATTTCTATCAATGGTGGCTTCCACTGCGTTCACATCCGCGAATGCGTTTGTACTTGCCACTGCGCTAAACAAGGTGGTTAGCATAAAAATAAAACATGTAGATTGTAATAAAGCTTTCATCTACCAATCACTCCGATTTGAGGGCATACGTTGACGCTGACGTTTTTGTGCTTCTAATTGCATTTTTCGTTTAAGCAAAAATGCGGGGTCGTCTGGTACGCGACGCATTAAACTTTCCATTCGCTGTAGTTCTTCTTTTTCAGCATCAGTGAGCTCTTCAGCTTGGCCTTGCGCGGCTTGTGCTTCGCGCTCTGACTGTTGCTCGCTCTCTTTCGGTTGCCCACTATTTTGCTGGGCACTTTCATTTTGCTCAGACTGATCCTGCTCTGCATTTTGTTGTTGTGAATCTGATGAGTTGCTTTCGTCATTTATCTTCGAATCATCAGGCTGCTGCGAGTCATCACCGCTATTTTGCTGTTCATTATTAGCGCTCTGTTCTTGATTTTCATTTTCATCTGACTGTTGGCCCTCTCCAGGGTTTTGCTGACCGCTCTGGTCATTTGACCCATCCTGATTGTTTTGGTCACTATTTTGAGAGTCATTTTGCTCGCTATTATCACCTGACTCGTTCTGATCTTGATTTTGCTGCTGCTCGTTTTGATTCTGCTGCTGTTTCAACAAATCTTCAATAATTTTCTTGTTCGTTCTCGCATCTTCAAAATCCGGAGCTTCGCGCAAAGCTTGGTCATATTTTTTAATCGCCTCTTCTAGCTTACCGAGCTTTGCTAGTGCATTACCTTGGTTATAAGCGCTGTTGGGTCCTGGGATGTTTTGGTAGGCATTCAACGCACCTTCATAATCACCAGATTTATAGAGTGATGAGGCCTTCCACGTTTCGTCATTAAACTGGTTAACAGCGTCTTTATACTTACCTCTTTGGTAACTGTTCAATGCTTCCTGATTGTCATTCATAAACGGCTTTTGCCACCATGAAAGCGGATTAGGTCCGCTTGACGACGCTGGTGCAGACGATGTCTGTGCAGCTACATTTTGTAAGTCTTGAGAACTTTGCAAGGCATGAGCGTTTTGAACGAAAGACGGGCTAAGTACGCCAATCAACACAATGAATAACAGGCCTCGTTTAAATGCAAAAGCTGCGAACGGAAGGAGTAAAAGTAATAGGTAAGGGCCAACCTCTTTCCACTGATCACCTTGTAAGTTACTCTCTTCTTCGCCCCCTTCACCGTCGTTTTTGTCGAGTAGCGATACTGCGGCTAGGGCCTCAATATCGGCGTCGTTTGATGTGAAGGATTCGAAACGTCCGCCGCTCGTTTTTACAACACCTTTCACTGCGCCTTCATTTAACTTAGGTATAACGATGCTGCCTGTAAAATCCTTTAGAAGCTCGCCGCTTTGTTGGCGAATGGGAGCGCCTTCAGACGTGCCAACCGTAAGCGCATTTACAGTGAAAGGAATAGATGCCACATACTCTTGAAGTTCTTGCTGTTGTTCTAACTCTATACCGTCAGTAATCCAATAGATCATGCCTGAGTTATATCCCGCATTGGTTAGAAGCTCGGCTGCACTCTCTATACCTAACAGCGGATCGCTGCCTGGCACTGGCATGATCTCGGGTGAAAGACTGGGAAGTAGCGTTGTGATATTGCCAGCGTCTTCGGTTAATGGGCTTATAACAAATGCATCTCCCGCATAAGCGACAAGACCCATTTCGCCTTCACCAATAGCGTTGACCAAGTCTATCGCCTTATACTTAGCTCGGGTCAATCGATCAGGCGTCATGTCGGTAGCGCGCATAGATAGCGACATATCAATAACAATGACATGTCCCATTTTTAGCTGATAAACCGGTTGAGGTAAGCGCTCCCACGTTGGTCCAGCTAGCGCAGTTACACTTATTATCCATACAAAGGCCAGCATCCACATAGGCGGTTTTGCGCCTAATTCGTTTTTTCCAATCACCATGTATTGATACAAGTGAGAGGGGATCACCGATTGCCATCCCGATTGCTTAGCCGTGGTTTTTCTTATTAATATCACCAGCAACATTAGAGGAATCAAAGCGATAAACCATTCGGGGCGCAAAAAATGAAATTGGTTTAAGAAGTCGAGTTTCATTATTTCGTCTCCTTAGTTAATTCTGGACCATGCGCGGAAAACGGATTTTGCTTTCGTTTTATCCAGCGATATGACGAAATTGCCAGGGTTAAAAATGCCCATAGTGCAGATAGGAGTATTGCTGCCGCAAGAGGATAGTAAAAAAGTGCGCTTAATGGGCGCATTTTGCGGGTTTCACCTTCAATTGGCTCAAGTGCGTCAAGCTGTTGGTATATGGACTGTAGCTCTTGCGCATTTCTTGCCCTGAAATATTGCCCACCTGTTGAAGTTGCGATGTCGGTCAACATTCCCTCATCAAGCTCTTGCGAAGGGTTTATTTGGCGACTGCCGAAGAAACTCTGAATTAGCATTTTGTCGGCGCCTACACCTATGGTGTATACCTTAACGCCTTTGCTAATAGCGAGCTCTTTGGCTTGCTCTGGCGTGATGTTACCTGCTGTATTCTGTCCGTCGGTAAGAAGGATCAGTACATTGTTTGACTCTTCACGCTCATCAAAACGTTTCACCGCTAAACCTATAGCATCGCCTATTGCGGTTTGCTCGCCCACTAGACCAATAACAGCTTCACTAAGAAGTGTAGATACTGTGTCTCTGTCGTAAGTTAGTGGCGCTTGAACGTATGCGGTATCAGCAAATAAAATAAGACCAAGTCTATCGCCCACGCGACGCTGAATGAAATCGTAAACCACAGATTTTGTCATGGTTAGTCGATTTACTTGTCTGCCTTGAAGCTGCATGTCATCAATTTTCATACTGCCTGATAAGTCGACGGCTAGCATCATTTCCCTTCCTTCGTTGGGAATGCTCACGGGCTCGCCCAACCATTGAGGGCGGGCTGCGGCAGTCACAAGCAGTAGCCATATTAAACTACTTACCACAAGCGGTATCTTGGTTTGCTTTAATTGAGTTTGCTCTGACACTTCGCCAGGCCGCAAACTGGGAACCCGCAGCGCAGCCATCGGCATGTCTTGCGCTTTTTTAGAAAGCAGGCGCACAATAATAGGCAAGGGGAGCGCAAAAAATACCCACCACCAAGCAAAATTAAGCATGATGAGTCTCCTTTGCTTGATTGTTGTTTGCTGATGCGCTCTTTAAGGCGGCTTGCGTATTACTGCCTTCGAATTCTTCATTGCCAGGCACGTCAAATGTTAATTTGTTCTTGGGAAAGCGAGCTTTAGACAGCCAACGTTTTACCGCGTTTTTACATGCATCAAAATCATTGGAATTTGGGTTGGCGTGATAAATATTGCTAACCAACAGTGCTAAATCGCTCTCAAGGTTTTTATCACGTTTCTTCAGCGCTGAGGTTAGAAACGCTTGCCACTGTTTACCATATAAACCAGCTACTTGTTCAGTAGGGTAGTAGCTCATTGCTGCGCGCTTCAATATGGAATTAAGCGCTATGGGCCAATTATTCTGTTGTGCTGAAACGGACTCGAGAAGTGCTAAAGCTTGCTTTCGCGGCTTGTTATGACGCAGGTAAGCTGAAAGCGTTTTGTACAGGCCGAAAATTGTGATGACAACTAAAACAGTAAGTAACCACCACCCCCAATCTAGCGGCCAAGCACTGACGTCGTTAGGAACGTGGATATCTCTAAGCTGAGCGAGTGGATCTTGCTGCTGCATTTGTAGAGGTTGCTGATTAGGTAACTGCATAGTTTGTGTAGCGTTTAACGGAATACTGCTGTTTTGCATCAATTCAGCTCCAATCGTTTTTCTTGTTGCATACTTTGAAGCTGATCATCTAAGGGAAGCCCGGCTGAGACACTGAAACGAGCGATATTATTTTTTCTTAGCATTTCATAAATTGTACGGTTATGGTCGTCACGCCATTGCTTGTATTGATCTTGCTCTTTACTGTCGCCTAAAACCCAGCGCTGCTGATTTTTCCCGTCTGAAACACTTACCGTTTGAAGCGACGATGTGTTTGGTAAAGCGTGCTCTATGGGGTCGTTGACCACTATGGCTCTAACTTCACAATGCCTTGTTATATGGCTTAAGTGTTGAATAGCTTGAGTGCCAAGATGCTGAAAGTCAGACACTAAGTAAACTAGGCTTCCTGGTCTGGCTAAGCGTCTAGCGCGAGCGCAAGCATCGGCAAAAGCTTTTTCATCACGAGCTTTATCTGGCATATATTGCGTGCTTTGCTCATGAAGGGACATGAGTTCATGGCATACGTGCAGTACGGCCTTTTTACGCGTGAGAGGTTTGATTTCTTTATGCTGCTGCTGATTAAAAACTAACGCACCAACTTTATCTCCGCGAGCGGCAGCAGACCAACTAATTAAGGAAGACACATGAGCGGCTTGGACTGCTTTCGTTAACAATTGCGTTCCGAAGGCCATTGAGGGTAAGTAATCGCAAAACAAAAACACAGGGCGTTCTCGCTCTTCGCGATACACCTTAGTGTGTGTCTTCCCTGTGCGCGCGGTCACGCGCCAATCAATGGCGCGAATATCATCGCCAGGTTGGTAATGTCGCGCCTCGTCAAACTCCATTCCGCGCCCTTTGTGTTTAGTAAGGTAGCTTCCTGCAAGCTTGGCTTGAGGCATGCGTTTGGGCGCTAAACTAAAGAGTTTAGATAACTGCTGATAGCGAAGAAGCTCAGCTGTTGACAGGGTGACGCCGTTGCTTTGCAGCTTAATTAGCTGCGACTTCACATTTTCCATAGCTTATGGAACTGCGACTGTAGCGACAATCTTATCTAGCACATCGTTGATTGTTACACCTTCGGCTTCAGCTTGATAAGACAAAATAATGCGGTGGCGAAGAACGTTATGTACAACAGCCTGAATGTCATCTGGTCCGACAAAATCTCTGCCGCTTAGCCATGCGTGAGCGCGTGCGCATCGGTCTAAACTAATGGTGGCGCGAGGGCTTGTTCCCATTGCAATCCACTGGCCTAAATCAGCATCGAAGTTTGCTGGTTGGCGGGTCGCCATAATAAGCTGAACTAAATACTGTTCTAATTCTGGAGCCATATAAAGCGATAAGGCTTCCTTACGGGCCGTAAAAATATCGTCCTGTGTGAGCGTAGGTGGTGTTACCGGTGGCTCTGACAGGGCTTCACCGCGTGTTAAACGTAGAATTTCTAGTTCTGTTTCCGCGCCTGGATAATCAATATCAACATGCATTAAAAAACGATCTAATTGGGCCTCTGGCAGAGGATAAGTCCCTTCTTGCTCTAGTGGATTTTGCGTTGCCATAACTAAAAACAGTGGTGGCAAAGGATAGGTTTTGCTCCCTACCGTAATTTGGCGTTCGGCCATGGCCTCTAATAGCGCCGACTGCACTTTTGCTGGGGCACGGTTTATTTCATCGGCCAACACTAAATTGTGAAAGAGCGGGCCTTTCTGGAATACAAATTCACCCGTCTCAGGTCGATAGATATCCGTACCGGTTAAATCTGCTGGTAATAGGTCAGGGGTGAACTGCACACGGTGAAAATCACCGTCAATACCATTAGCAAGTGCATTGATTGCGCGAGTTTTAGCAAGTCCTGGAGGTCCCTCAACAAGCAAGTGACCGTCGGCCAAAAGAGCGATAAGAAGGCTTTTTGTTAACGCGTGTTGACCAATGATTTGTTGGTCTAAGTAAGCGTGTAACTGTTGAAATTGCGCTGCTGCCATAATGCAAAAATTTCCGTTTGAGTTCTCGTTATTGGGATGTGTCAGTGCGACGGCGACGTAAACAGATGACTTTAAAGTGATCGCTTATGCCATGACTAGATTATTTAAACCTTAGGTTTACGTCACAATGACACAAAACAGACTTTCATTTCCATATAAGGTTCATTGTAACTTTCTTCAAGTCGTTTAACGGTATTAATAACACGATATTTGGTTATGCTTGTAAGCAACGGGCCGACATTAAGCATGGCACCAGTCGCGGTAATAACTTTAGGGCATTTATTTTGTTCTTCTATCCGCATTATTTGCTATTTTGTTCATAGTTTGTAAAAATCGTAACTATTACAGGTCAGACCACTTGAAAGGCATAGCGCTAATTTTAAAGTAGGTCATCAATTTAGGTGCATTATGGCTACAAAACAATCAGTTACTACCCGAGAGGGTGATCGCATCGCCATTGTCGCGGGGTTGCGTACTCCGTTTGCTAAAATGGCGACATATTTTCACGGCGTGCCGGCTGTAGATTTAGGCAAAATGGTTGTGAACGAACTGCTCGTGCGTCACGGTGTTCAGAAGGAATGGGTTGACCAGGTTGTTTATGGTCAAGTTGTTCAAATGCCTGAAGCCCCAAATATCGCACGTGAAATTGTACTTGGTACCGGTATGAATGTTCACACTGATGCCTATAGCGTATCACGAGCTTGTGCGACCAGTTTCCAATCAACGGTCAATATTGCTGAAAGTATGATGGCTGGCACGGTTCAAGTGGGTATTGCCGGTGGCGCAGACTCAACGTCAGTCTCACCTATTGGCGTATCAAAAAACCTTGCGCGTGCGTTAGTTGACTTACAAAAAACCAAAACTCTTGGTCAAAAACTTAATATTTTCAAACGTTTGAGCCTGAAAGATTTAGCGCCGGTTCCACCAGCAGTAGCCGAGTATTCTACGGGATTGTCGATGGGGCAAACGGCAGAGCAAATGGCGAAAACTCATCAAATTTCTCGGGAAGAACAAGACAAACTCGCACATCGCTCACACAGTCTTGCGGCTGAAAGTTGGGAAGCAGGTAAACTGTCTGGCGAAGTCATGACCGCTTATGCTGAACCATATAAAGGTGCCCTTGAGCGCGACAACAACGTACGTTTCGATTCAAAACTTGAAGGTTACGCGAAACTTCGTCCAGTGTTTGATAAAAAGTATGGCTCTGTTACAGCAGCAAACGCAACACCACTTACCGATGGTGCTTCAGCGGTATTGATGATGACAGAGAGCCGCGCAAAAGAACTCGGTTATACGCCGTTGGGCTACATTAAGAGCTACGCGTTCTCAGCAATCGATGTGTGGGAAGACATGCTGATGGGGCCTTCTTATGCTACACCAATCGCCCTAGATCGTGCAGGCATGACCCTAAATGATCTAACGCTTATCGAAATGCACGAGGCATTTGCAGCACAAACGTTAGCGAACGTTAAAATGTTTGCAAGCGACAAGTTCGCCAAAGAGAAACTAGGCCGCGACAAAGCGACTGGCGAAATTGATATGGACAAATTCAACGTAATGGGTAGTTCAATTGCCTACGGTCACCCGTTCGCTGCAACTGGTACACGTATGATCACGCAAATGCTTAACGAGTTAAACCGCCGTGGCGGTGGTACAGGTTTATTAACTGCATGTGCTGCGGGTGGTCTTGGTGCGGCTATGATTGTGGAGACAGAATAAGATGAGTCAGGAACAAGAAATGACAAATGAAGTTCAGCCAACCTCAGGCGCATTTACGCTTACCAAGCAGGATAATGGCGTCGCAATTCTAAGCATGGATGTACCTGGTGAATCCATGAATACGCTTAAAGCAGAGTTTGGCGATGAAATTTCAGCCATGCTTGACGACATTGAGCGTGACAGCAGCATTAAAGGTGTTGTGCTGACGAGCGGCAAGCCAAGTTCATTTGTAGCTGGCGCTGACATTACCATGCTAGCCGCCTGTAAAACCGCTGAAGATGCAACAACTATTGCCGCTGGCGGTCAAGCCATTTTCGATAGAATTGAGAACATGAAGGCGACCTTCGTAGCGGCTATTCACGGCCCTGCGTTAGGTGGTGGTTTAGAGCTCGCGCTTGCATGTCACTATCGCGTATGTACCGATTCACCAAGTACGCAGGTAGGTTTACCTGAAGTTCAGCTTGGATTACTACCGGGTAGTGGCGGCACACAGCGTCTTCCTCGCTTAATTGGTATTCAGCAAGCAATGAAAATGATGCTGACAGGCTCTCCGGCGCGAGCGAAGCAAGCTAAAAAATACGGTATTGTTGATGAAGTTGTACCACAGACTGTATTGCTAAAAGTAGCAGAACAGTTTGCGCTTAAACGCAAACCTGAGCGCGACGCGCCTCAGAAGAGCGTTATGGACAAAATGTTGGAAAAAACTGGCGCTGGCCGCAACATGATGTTCAAAAAAGCCCGTGAAGCAACGTTTGCAAAGACCAAGGGCAACTATCCCGCACCAGGCTATATTATCGATGTTATTGAAACAGGCATGAATGAAGGCATGAAAGCGGGGCTTAAAGCGGAAGCTGAAGCCTTTGGAAAGCTTGTCATGACGCCTGAATCGTTCCAGCTTCGTCAAATTTTCTTCGCGACTACTGAAATGAAGAAAGAAAATGGCGTTGAGGGCGTTAAACCTGAAAAAATGAAGAAAGTTGGTGTGCTAGGAGGCGGCTTAATGGGCGGTGGTATCGCCTATGTAACGTCGACGAAAGCTGGTGTTCCCGTGCGTATTAAAGACGTACGTGCTGAGGGCATAGCTAACGCAATGAAGTACAGCTATGACATCTTGAACAAAAAGGTGAAGAAGCGTTTCATGCGTAATAGCGAAATGCAGAAGCAGTTAGCGCTTCTCACTGGTACGCTTGACTATAGTGGCTATCAAGATACCGACATCGTAGTTGAAGCGGTATTCGAAGATTTAGAGCTCAAGCAAAAGATGGTGGCGGATATTGAAGAGAACTGTAAAGAAAGCACAATCTTTGCGTCGAATACATCGTCTATTCCAATTACACAAATTGCAGCTAGAGCGGCTCGCCCTGAAAACGTGATTGGCCTGCATTACTTCTCGCCAGTAGACAAAATGCCATTAGCGGAAGTTATTGCTCACGAAAAAACCTCTGATCAAGTTATTTCGTCTACGGTTGAGTTTGCTAAGAAGCAAGGAAAAACGCCGGTGGTTGTTAAAGACGGCGCAGGCTTTTACGTTAACCGTATATTAGCGCCTTACATGAATGAAGCAGCTAACCTTATTCTTGACGGTGAGCCAATTGAGCATATCGATAAATCTTTGGTCAAGTTTGGCTTCCCAGTAGGTCCGGTTAAACTTCTTGACGAAGTAGGCATTGACGTTGGTACTAAGATTATTCCATTCCTTGTAGAGGCGTTTGGAGAGCGTTTCACTGCGCCAAGCGCTTTCGATAAAGTCCTTGCTGATGGCAGAAAGGGTAAGAAAAACCAGAAAGGTTTTTATTCTTATGAAGGTAAAAAGCCTGGAAAAGAAGTGGATGAATCAATCTACGAACTACTGGGGCTATCACCCTCTGCTAAGTTAAGCGAAAAAGAAGTGGCAGAGCGCTGCGTTTTAATGATGCTTAACGAAGCGGCGCGTTGTTTGGATGAACGCGTTATCCGCAGTGCCCGTGACGGCGACATTGGCGCTATTTTCGGTATTGGCTTCCCTCCATTTCTTGGCGGTCCATTCCGCTATATGGATACCCTTGGTATTAAACATGTGGTTGCTCGTCTTAATCATTACGCCACCGCTGTTGGTGAAAAATTCACCCCTGCTGATGTGTTAGTGAAAATGGCTGAAAACGATCAGAAGTTTTACGAATAAGTTTATAAAGTGTTAAAAAGCCGGGCTTTGCCCGGTTTTTTTATATCTAATGCTTATTTCTGCTGGTTTATTGTTCGAAATTGGGTAAACTCTCCCCGCTTAAAAAATGCACGTGTCAATTTCTTGTCGCTATTTATCAGCTGCTTATTGCAAATATTTGACTAATTGAGTCTTTGTCATTGTGTTTTGTCAAATTATGGGGGCGATGTGATTTCACTGGTGGTAGTAAGCGTAATCTTTTCACTGTACTTTTACGTGGAAGCATTTAAGTGGGGAATGAACGCGAAAAAATGGGCTATTGCAGGTTTTGTACTAGGCCCTGTGTTATTGCCTATGTTCTCTATTTCCCGTCATGTACATTGGCGCAACGCGGTTGGGTTTAATAACCTTTATATCGCTGCATAGACCCAGTAGATAATCTCGATAGAAAAGCTTTTATCAAGAAACAGGTATAAAAAAAGAGAGTATTTACTCTCTTTTTTTGAAAATCGTTTTAACTTCAAATTAGAAGCCTACGCCGGTACCACCGCCTGAATGTGGTTTAACATACTCTGGCTGAGTAATGGTTTCTTTTTGCGACTCAGGAGCCTGTTTAGCGCCTTCTTGTTTGTCGGCAGCAACTGGGGTAGCGGTAGAAAGTACTAGTGCAACTGCGTACTCTTTTAACATGTTAATTTCCTCTGATTTTTTGAACGAACAAACAAAGCCGATTGTTTTATATTTTTATCGACATATTAATATTTGCTAATTGCGTGCCACTTTTTTATTTTGCAGAATAACGCATATAAATCAGTGTTTTATGTTTTTTGAATCAATAGGGATGCGTTGTTAAAGTCGCCAGCGCCATAAATATGGCACTAAAGTCTAATATACGAAGGATTTAGAGGAGGTTTTTTGCCTCTTGCTGCAAAAAACGTAGTTGAAAAAGGAAATTTGACGCCCCCTTGAACAGAGGGCCTATAGAACAACGGGTATCGTTAGTACTGGGTATTGTTCAAAAGCGTGTGGAGCTTTTGATTTTCTGTTAGCAGTTTTTCAAAGCGCTCAGCGTTTAACGGACGGCTATATAAGAAACCTTGCAGCATTTCACAATCATATCGACGTAGAATATCGAGTTGCGCTTCTTCCTCAACACCTTCCGCAACCACCTTCAAGCCTAAATTATGTGCAATATTGATAATAGCAGCGGCCATGTGACGGTCTACATTGCTCTTCGCAATATCATCAATAAACGCTTTATCAATTTTCAAGGTATTGAGAGGGAATCGCTTTAAATACGCTAATGATGAGTAACCGGTACCAAAATCATCTAAGGCCAAATGAATGCCTCTTTCCCGCAGGCGAGTCATCATTTGAAGGCCATTTTCAGGGCTTTCCATCAGCGTGCCTTCTGTAATCTCGCACTCTAGGTGCAAAGGTGATAGGCCCACATCGCTTAAAATTTTATTTATTCTGTCGTCTAGGTCTGGCAACTCGAACTGTTTGGCCGATATATTAACGGCCACACGGCCGCTAAATAAACCCTGATTAACCCAGCGTTTAGTATCGGCGCAGGCTTTACGCAGCACCTGCTCACCAATTTCAATAATCTGACCTGTTTGCTCGGCCAGTGGAATAAATTGCCCCGGACTAACAATACCTTTTTGCGGATGTTCAAATCGTACCAACGCTTCCATGCTAACTAATTTGCCAGATGCAATATCCACTTTGGGCTGGTAATACACAGTGAACAGGTCGTCTTTAATCCCTTGGCGAATAAGGTTTTCAATTTGCAGTTGCCTAACGGCATTTTGATTCATTTCACCACTGAAAAACTGGTAGCTGTTGCCGCCATTATTCTTGGCAAAATACATAGCAGTATCTGCATTTTTTAGCATTTCTTGTGGCGACTCGCCGTCATCAGGATAAAAGGCAATACCAATACTCGCGCCCAAGACAAACTCTTGTTTGTTGATAATAAAAGGGCGGGACAAGGTATCAAGCAAGCTTTGCGCAAAGTGGGTAACCGTATGAATATCGGCATTATCTTCCATTAAAATACTGAATTCATCCCCCCCTAATCGATAGCAAGTCGCATTTTTACCAGTAATTCTCTGCAATCGCTTTGCAATCTGCTTTATTAAAATATCGCCCGTTTGATGACCTAGGGAATCATTGATCTTTTTAAAGTTATCCATGTCTAGGCACAGCAAACTATGTTGCGCAGCTTTTCGCACTAGGTTTTGATGACTCGCCTGGAAGAAAGAGCGGTTAGGCAGCTCTGTAAGCGGGTCGACATTGGCAAGCTTTAACAGCTCTTTTTCAGTGTTTTTGCGCGATGTGATATCGCTAAATACACCCACAAAATGGCTTATTTTGCCGTCTTCGTCATGAACGGCGTCAATATTAAGCTCCATTTCATAGCGCTCGCCGGTGACCCGAACGCTTTCTACCTCACCTGACCAGTTACCTTTAGCTTTAAGTGTTTTTTTGATCTCTTCTGTAAACGCATCGGGGTATAAGTGAAAGTGCATATAGCTAGCGAGCGCTTGCTCACGGGTTTCACCGGTATAGCTACAATAAGCATTATTTACGCTAATAAACTTAAACTGTGTATTAGTGATAAATACACCTTCAGAGATGTTTTCAATAGAGCGTTTAAACAAGTTAAGTTGTTCTTCCGCTTCTTTAAGGTGATGGATATTTTTGAGTGTTCCGGTCATCCGAACAGGCTGCTCGTTGTGATCACGCTCTACCACTTTTCCGCGGTCTAATATCCAAATCCATTGATTTTTGAAAGTTTTTGCGCGATAGGCGAGTTCATAAAAATCGCTGTTACCTTCTAGATGCGCTCTCAATGCGCTTTTTACCCGGTTAATGTCGTTAGGATGAATGTTAGCGTCATAGGCCCCGGTAGTGCGTATATCATCTTGAGGAAAATCTAAGGTGCCCCATGTATTAGCACGGTATACTTGACCTCGATATACGTCCCAGTCCCAAAGTTCATCGCCCGAGCTCCACAGGGTCAGCTTTAAGCGCTCTTCAGACTCTTTGATGGCAAGTTGATTGGCTTTTCTAATTTGGTATTGACGAATAATAAAAGCAAAAGTAGCGAAGGCTATTAAGCAGTAGAAAACGAGTGCCACGGTGTGAAGCCAAGGGGGGCGCTCAATTGTTATCTGTAAGTCTCTACTTTCAGACCAAGATTTTCCTGGTTCTTTGGCCTGTACCGAAAACGTATAATTACCGAAGGAAATATTATTGAATTGGGCGTTCCGTTCGTTATCAACATATATCCAATCATTTTCAAAATTAGAAAGTTTGTAACGATAAGTAACTTGATTTGGATACACGGGATTTACTAGACCAAATGAAATGCTAAACCTCGTTTCAGCATGTTTTAATGTAAAGTTGTCGTTATAAGTTAATATTTGTTTTGAAGAATTTGAGCGAGGTGGCTCATCACCGTAATGCAGGTTCTTTTTGGATTTAGCTATCGAGCCAAAAATATTTATGTGATACAACTGAGGTGAAAGAGTTTGTTCTATTTCCTCATTACTTGCTTTGGAGGTTTTTGAAATTCTGATAAAGCCCTTGTTTCCCCCAAAGTATATAATCCCCTCGCGTGTAGAGATAACCGCTCCTTCACCCAAAGAATTAAATTCTAACTGGTCATTTGGTATACTCTCTGCCTCTCTCAGAGAGGGAAGAAGTAGCTTGTGCACACCTCTGGCATCAGAAAACCAAATACTATTTCCTACAGCTGTAGTCGACGTTATAAAACCACTTTGATTATCTCTTTTTTGTTTGTTTAGTAAAACTAGACTTTGTTTATCGAGCTGTAATACACCGTCTGAACGAGTGGTTAGCCACAAACCGTCATTGGTTTCGTGGATGCCGTAGACAAGGGAATTAATTCCATTTTTGGGTCCCAAAACATTAACGATTCGCTGCTCTTTGACAGAATAAACAACTAATTTGTCTTCTAGTCGAAACCAAATTCTTCCATCACTATCGGAATAAGTAGCGAACATTTTGCCATATTCGGTAGGTATATTTTTGTGCGCTGAAGTTGTTTTATTTGGCTCATTGGTAACGTTATCAAATTTAATCGAGTGAATTTCACCATTCGGTAATTGGAACCATATCGCATCCTCACTTTTAAATATATGATCTATGAAAGAACCTTCAAAATATTGCTGTAACAACATCAATCCATTGTTTGTTCTTTTGAATACAAGTAATCCATTGGAGGAAGCGACCCAAATGTTGTCGTTCTGATCAATCTCTACGTCCCAAAACGAACTAGCTTCATTAATGCTCGTGGAGAGGTCGAAAAAAGATACACTGCCAGACTTTTTTGAAATTTTTCCCAAACCTTTTTGCTGAGAAATGAGGAAAAGCTCTTTGGAGCTGTTTTCAGCAAAGCCCCATATAGTTGTGTAGTTATCTTCAGTATGTTTTTCTGAGTTATAAACAGGTTGAAAGTGAACTGTTGCAAATTCGGGATGGTATTTGAATGCTCCGCGATGAAAAGTTGCAGCCCATACAACTCCAGTTCTGTCTTCGATTACTTTCATAATAATTTCTGGAGGAAGACCAGTAGAGTTATAAGTATCAGAGTTTAAGTGTAAAAACTCTGGTTCGAAAGATTGCGTTATCTCTTTTGATGCCGAATCAGATAGTAGAAATAAACCAATGTACGTGCCAACCCAAATATCCTCATCGACAACCTTTATTGAAAACGAATTTATATCTTCATTAACTCCTAGAGCTTGCCCGTTAATTTGTTTCAACATTCGTCCATTTGAGGCCAAAACGATGAGACCTTCATTTGTCGCTAACCAATAGTTGCCGTTAATCACGGTGATATCGTGGAGTGCACGGATATCAAGTGAAATACTCCAAGGATTAACTTTGCTTGTATCGTGAACCTCAAATGTTTCAGTATCGATTAATTTAGCGCCAAATTTGTTTGACCCGACCCATATACGATTGGCCTCTTCAAATATCACTTTTATAAAGCTTTCTTCTTTAAAAACTTGAGTGAGAACGCTTATCTGTGAGGTCTGTTTCGAATAGCGATAAAGAAACTTTTTATCTGCAAATAATAAATCGCCATTTTTTGATTCTGAAATGGCAGTGATAAGATCTGTTTTTATAACCGAGTTATCTTTATTGAAGACTTTAAAACTGTCTGTCTCTGGCTCATAAAGCGCTAAACCTGAGTGAGTTCCAACCCACAATTTGCCCTTTGAATCGACAAATAGCGTTTGAATATAACCTGAAGGCAGGGAGTTTGGGTCGACATCAGAAGGGTGATACTGCTTTACATCGTAACCTGAATAACGATTGAGGCCATTTGACGTGGCTAGCCAAATAAAGCCCATATCATCTTCTACAATGTCTAAAACAGCGGTGTCAGACAAGCCATGTTTTTTATTTAATTCTGTAAAATGAAGATCAGAAACTTCTATCGCCTTCGCACTGGGAATGAATATTCCGGGCAAAGCCAACATCAAAAGCACTATTGAATATATTAGGGTTGAGCGCACCTACACACCTTTGGCATACGCCATTTATTATTTATTATTTATTATTTTTATCCTGGCAGCATCCCTAACAACCAGAATAATAAATATGCCGAATTAACGTGGTCGCTACAAGGACTTTTTGGAAATAACCATGGCGGTGGATTACTTATTGAGCAACTTGAAGAAATGAATCGATTAAGTCTTAATTTCCGTGCAGTTCTCGACAGATAGCTGCAAAAAATTGACTATTCAATAATAAGGAATTTCTTGTTTAAATTGAGAAATACTGTTGATTGTTCGTTTTTCATTTGTAGGTAACGCGTCGAACCTTCCTCGCGAGAACAGCACAAGCTCGCCACATCGTTCTCTTTTGGCTAGTTGCTGAGCAAATTCTTGTATTTCTTCAAAACTGAGTTCTTTTACCCGTTCGGCAAGTTTGGTGTTGCGGTTGAAGCCTAAGTCCTGCGTTCCTAAACTCACCCACAAACGTTGCGACTTCATTGACAGAGTAAGATCTCTTTCTTCCAATTGCTTAATGAGGTTCTGCTGAATTGTGGGCCAGTAAAAGCGATAGAATTCAATTTCATTTAACTGCTGGAACAGAAAGGTGGTCATAGCCTCTAACAGAACTTTGGGTTCACACTGTGGGCTTTGAATATAAAACGCCATTCCTGGGTGCTGATTATGTGGAACATAACCGGTACCAACGATATACCCTAACTGCTTCTCAGTTCTCAAGGCGTTAAAGAAAGGCGCTGCCAACATCTGCTCTAGCACCATACACAGTGCCGTGTCGGTTAAGCCGGGAGATGGTGCTTGTAAGTAGAGCACCACGGCAGAGTCATCGTGATTACAAACTACCTCATGGTAGAGGGCGCCGCCCACCGGCAGTTTAGATACTGCACGGGAGAGTGGGGCACCGCCTCTCTCAGAACACCGCTCCCGCAGACTCGAAGAAAAGTGTTTTGCTTCGTCACTTGTCCAGTTTCCATGCATGAACGCCTCGATAAAATATTGCTTGAAAGCCTTAGCTCGACAACTAAGCATCTGCTCATATGAAATATCATCAATGACGTCTAATAACTCAACGGGCGCCTGCGTATTTCTCTGAATCAGTACACTTAAGCGAGAAAATAAACGGTTGGTTGGCTTATTGAGCAAAGAATTATGTAAGCTTTGGATTTGCAGAGCTTTATGGTGTTCAAACGCTTTTTCATCGGGAATAAAATTCACAACCGCATCGAGCAGTTGGCTTGCCAGCAGCGTTTGTTGATGAGTAAAGCCACGAGTGTGCAATGTAAAGCCAGCTTGATGCCCATAAATTCGATAGTGTAGCCCTGCGATTTCCGCACGATAGTATTTTGCTTGAAGATGGTCATTCAAGGCGCCTAGCCAAATGCGTTTTGCCGCCACTGATAGCAACGAATCTGAAAAGTAGCTTGTGTCAAACGAGACATAGATATCGCCTTTAGGACTATGGAATTGCTGGTCTTGTGCAAACCAGAAGCGGTAGTCACCATCGTCTAATAGTTTATTTGGAATGTTAAAGCCAAACTCGGGTAATATCAGTTTATATTCGCTAGCTAAATAAGGGTTCGGCGGAGGAAGGGCAAGCGCTGGATTCGGCTTTGGAGAGGCGAGGGAGCGCAGCAAATTCTGGTCAATTTGCTCTATCCCATATTCGGCCTCGTAAAATGCACAGGTTTTGGTAGTTTTGACACTTTTAGCAATTATCTTAAGGCGAATATTGTCGGGCGTAAAATAAGATAACGCGTTTTCTAAAATACCCTCGTCATAGCTTCCAATGGTAGAGCGAAGTAGATTGAGTTCGTGCTGATCAAAAATAAATTGATGCTGTGCATATTCGATAACCAGCCCGAGTGGTTTTACATTTTCCTCATATTCCAGAGCGAGGGCGTTCAACTGCGATTTCTCATGAAAACGCCACTCTTCTGATGCCGCTTTCTTTATTAAGTCTATGTAGCTGAACAGCGCTTCTAACACCAATGCCTTGTTTTCAAGGCCTTCTTGGGTGAGCTGAAAGCTAACATTGAAATCTTTGAAGCTATCACCTTCAATCCCAGAGCCAGCGATAAGGTTTAACGCCCAATCTTGCTCTTTTAAATAGGCCAGTAAGCTGCCTTCGCCTTCATCACCAATGAGATGGCTTATATAATTAAGGGGTTTAGTGACGTAGTCGTTTTGCAGAGCAGGGAGTGCAAACGTTACAATCATCCTTCTGGCTGATTGTAACGGGTTGATGTTTATTTGAATGCCCAATTCGTTTTCTGTGTAAAGTGGTGGCCAGCGATCGTTAGCTAACTCACCTTGGATTAACGAACCAAAGCATTGTGATATAAGTGCTTCAAGCTGAGGAATGGGCATTGGGCTTGCCACACAAAGTCGCATATTTCGAGCACAGTATAATGTTTGATGAAGCGCTTTTAAGCGTCGTTTTAATTCGGCGCAGTCATGCTTAGAAAACGTATCGCTGTTTCCTACTGAAAACTTAGCAAAAGGGTGTTCAGGGTTGCAGGTTTCTTTATGTATCTGGTAGAGCCGACGTAAATCATCTTTCTTTTTAAACTCAAACTCAGCGTGAATATTCTTAATTTCATTGGTAAGCGCGTCTTCTTCAAACAACGGCTGTTTAAGCATGTCTGCAAAGGCGGGCAGTGTTTGCGCTATTGCGTCGCCGCTGCAGCTGTAGTGGTAATTAGCGTATTCCGTGCCAGTCCACGCATTTATTGTCCCTCCGTGTTGCTCAACAAAGCCGTTGATGGCGTTTGGCTTGGGTAGGTGACGACTACCCATAAACAGCATGTGTTCAAGAAGATGAGCTAAGCCCTGACAGTCGTCGGGGTCGTAAAAATGCCCAGCTCTGACAGCCATAGATATAAACGATTCATTCGCTTCTGGCGTATGGCATAACATAACACCCAATCCATTGGGCAAGGTAAAGTGATGTGCGTTCTCTAAGTTTATGATGTTATTCACATTGTCTCGTTATTAGTCAAGAGCACCTCACTGCTGGAGCATCTGTTAAGTAGAACTTTAAAAAACGTTAAATAATGTACGAATATTCTCACTATTCGCCGTTTAGCGCTAGGCGTCCTATCAGGTCTCTGATATCTTACGCATACTTTCATTAATACTATGCGCAATGTTATGTCAGGTCAAAGTAGCAACGACGACATTTATCTTTTCATTATGCGTCACGGTGAAGCGGAAGCACCCAGACTCGATGATAAAAGTAGGCAGCTTACTCCTTTAGGGAGAGAGCAGGCGAAATCAGCAGCTTTATGGCTAAGAGATCAATATTGTGAAAAAGGTGTTGTAGACCTTGCGCTTGTTAGCCCATATCGCAGGGCTAAACAAACACACGATATGGTATCGTTAGATATCATTGCAGACAAAGTAGAAAGCAATGAGGACATTGTTCCAGACGGTTCTCCTCGACTCGTCAGTGATTACATTGACGCACTTCTGCACGCTGCAGTTAACTCGAAAAAGCCCATTAAAAAGCTGTTGGTGGTAAGTCATATGCCTTTAGTGAGCTATTTAGTTGACGAGCTTTGCGATTCTTACACGACCAGCCTATTCTCTACAGCTTCAATTGCCGTAATAAAATACTCGCTGCGTGAACATAAAGGCACCTTGGTCACCCATTATCAGGGCTTATAATACTTATCTATGCGGATTGGTATAATCTATATTTGCTAGCCTTCATGTTAAATGAGAGGAATTGCTCAAATAATAGTTAAGGTTCTTTTCAACCGGTCGATAGTATCTTTGAGAGTGTCAAAGTTTATTCTATTGAAGGGTTGGGAAATGGACAGCAAATCTATTCCTGAGCTCCTTAAGCGTTCATTGCAGTCGCATATGGCGGAGGCGGATTTACGTGAAGATGAGGAGACGCAGGATATTATTGCCAAATTATCTGTGCTATCAGATAAAGTTGCTGAAGCGAAAGCTAGGGCACTGGCAAACCGAGCGCAGCGCCTAGCTGAGGAAGCAAAAAGGTAGTGACCTTAGTGAAATGCGCTAGTGGTCATTACCAGATTCTTTGGGCGCAATGTAATATTCCGGCATAACCCTAACCGTTTTTATCATGCTCTCTGATATGTCTACAATTTCCAACGGATAGCCAGCCAATCTTACACTCACCTTGTTTTCAGGAATATCCTCAAGATATTCGAGTAATAGTCCATTCAATGTTTTAGGACCTTCAGTGGGTAAATTCCAGTTCATCTCTCGGTTCAACTCACGAACGTTAGCACTTCCATCTACTAAAACGGAGCCATCTTGCTGCAAATTAGCTTCTTTACTGTGGTCGGGAACCATACTCGTTGTAAAGTCACCGATGATTTCTTCCAGAATATCTTCTAACGTAACCAGCCCCATAATATCGCCGTACTCATCGACGACAAGAGCGATGCGCTCTTTTTCTGCCTGAAACTTATACATCAACGTATGAAGCGGCGTCGATTCAGGTGTGAAATAAATTTCACGAACCGCACGAAGCAAACTTGATTTGGTGAACTGATCTTTCGATAACAAGCGCAGTGCGTCTCGCACATGAACAAAGCCCACCGCATCGTCAACACTATCGCGGTATAACAGAACGCGAGTGTGCTGCGCATGGGTTAACGCTTTTTGGATTTTTTTCCAGTCATCATTAATATCTATGGCAAAAATTTCTGCTCGCGGCACCATAATGTCTTCAGCGGTAACGCTCTCTAGGTCAAGGATACTAACCAGCATATCTTGGTGTCGCTTGGGTATCATTGCACCCGCTTCGAAAACCACGGTTCTTAATTCTTCTCTGCTAAGCGAGTCATCGCTACCACTTGCAGGGCTAATCCGTAGAAGCGCAAGAATACCGTTGGTAATTCCATTGATTGCGGCGACGAAGGGGTATAGCAGTTTTAGCAGAGGGAGCAGGATAATAGAGCTGGGGAAGGCCACTTTCTCTGGGTAAAGCGCCGCCAGTGTTTTAGGCGTCACTTCCGCAAAAATGAGCAGAACCAAGGTTAATCCAAACGTGGCTGCAAATAAGCCCCAATAATCACCAAATAGTCGGATACATAGGATTGTTGCCAGTGAAGATGCAGCAATGTTAACTAAGTTATTACCGATAAGGATAAGACCTATTAAGCGGTCTGGTCGGTCGAGAAGCTTCGCAACTCGTATCGCAGAGCGATTACCTTCGCCTTGCAAGTGCTTGAGCCGATAGCGATTTATCGACATCATGCCAGTTTCTGAACTAGAAAAATACGCAGATAATAATATGAGTACGCCGAGCGCGATAAACAGCGTACTCGTTGATATGTCGTCCAATTAATGGGTTCCTGTCTAATCTTAGGGTTCAAATGTATTGATTTGATGCCTTGGTTTCAAGGGGAAATTGTTGATATTTCCTTAAATGTGCAGAAAACAAAAGGCATCGGCGCTAGCAATTTACAAATTTAATTAGCGGTGGACTGGTTGAAATGCATATAAAGCGTATGTATTTACAGAAGAAACTCGCGGACCAGTTTACTGCCAAAGTAAGCGAGCGATAAAAGAGAAACCCCAACTACGGTCATAACGATAACCTGGCGTCCACGCCATCCCCGTACTTTCTGACCTATTAAGAGTATAAGAAAAACCACAAGTGCCGCTCCCGATAAAACGGTCTTGTGGGCGTAGGTTTTGTTAAACATGTCATCTAAAAAAACAAAACCACTAATAAGGGAAACCGTTAAAAGAGATGTGCCCGCTAATAAAAGCTTAAATAGAATGTTTTCCACTAGCATCAATGGAGGAAGCGAAGAATGAAGCAGTGCCGCGCCTTTTTGCTTTAACCGATAGGTTATGTAGGACATTTGTAGAGCATAAAGAAATGCGATAACCAAGGTGCAATAAGCGAACAGAGATAAGCTGATGTGGATGACCAGGCCTGGCTGTAGCTCTATATGCATAATGTAGGATACTGGAATAAACTTTGACGCTAATACAGTAAGGCTCGCAAAACCAAAAACAACGGGAAGCAAAATCAAATTAGGAATAGCTCGAGCAAAAAACAGCATAGATACAGTAATGATCCACGAAACCAACGACAGTACATTGGTAACACTCATGTCCTGTCCGGGAGCAACAATGATAACGTTAATCAGAAACGCAATATGTGCGATTGCGCCTACGCTCGCGAGTGACAATCCAAGTCGTTTGTTAGGGCCATCTTGATGGACAAACTTGCCAATAAGCACTGCAGCGGCGAGAGCATAAAGTAGAGCAGCGGATATGGCGAAAAGGGTGTTCATGGTGCTTCCTGTAATGCGTGGGTGACGAGTTCACCGACTGAGTCGGTATTGATACTGCAACTTGCAAGTAAATTCAACCATCTCCTTGATTTTGTTTATTTCACACCCACTTTGTCCGAGAGTATACAATCGATACAAATGTTTGAAAATTTAACCACAATTGTGGGTACGTTCATATTCCCTTTTACGATACAATGTGGGCATTACGTCTGAAATAAAAAGAAGTTTCATACTATGTTTGAGAATTTATCAGAACGCTTAGGCCAGACATTACGAAATGTCAGTGGTAAGGGGCGTCTAACAGAAGACAATATTAAAGAAACGCTGCGTGAAGTGCGTATGGCACTGCTTGAAGCCGACGTCGCGCTCCCCGTGGTGAAAGCGTTTGTTGCTCAAGTAAAAGAGCGTGCTGTTGGTACCGAAGTTACCAAAAGCTTAAAGCCCGGCCAGGTGTTTATCAAGATAGTTCAATCTGAACTAGAGTCAGTGATGGGGGAAGCTAACGAAAAGCTTAACCTTGCCACGCAACCTCCTGCCGTTGTGCTTATGGCCGGCTTGCAAGGGGCGGGTAAGACTACCTCTGTAGGTAAACTTGCCAAGTACTTGACTGAGCGCGAGAAAAAGAAAGTTATGGTGGTGAGCGCCGATATATATCGTCCGGCCGCTATCAAGCAGTTAGAAACGCTTGCAAGTGAAGTGAACGTAGCTTTTCACCCGTCAACCATTTTGCAAAAGCCCATTGATATTGTTAATGACGCGATAAGCGAAGCAAAGAAGAACTTCTTTGATGTATTGCTTGTAGATACCGCAGGTCGTCTGCATGTTGACAACGATATGATGGACGAGATTAAAGAGCTTCACGCTGCGGTTAAGCCAATTGAAACCTTGTTTGTGGTTGATGCCATGACAGGTCAAGATGCTGCAAATACGGCAAAAGCCTTTAATGATGCACTTCCGCTTACCGGTGTAATCCTTACTAAAGCAGATGGTGACGCACGAGGTGGTGCAGCATTATCAGTTCGTCATATTACGGGTAAACCCATCAAGTTTATCGGTATGGGTGAAAAGGTCGATGCGTTAGAGCCGTTCCACCCTGAGCGCATCGCATCTCGTATCTTGGGCATGGGTGATGTACTTAGCCTTATCGAAGAGGTTGAGCGTAAAGTCGATAAGTCTAAAGCCGAAAAGCTGGCCAAGAAGGTACAAAAAGGTAAAGGTTTTGACCTTCAAGACTTTAAAGATCAGCTTGAGCAAATGAAAAACATGGGCGGCATGATGGGGATGCTTGATAAGCTACCCGGCATGGGCGGTATGTCTGACAAGATAAAAGATCAGGCAAATGACAAGCAGTTCAATCAAATGGAAGCCATCATTAACTCAATGACACCTGCTGAGCGAGCACGTCCCGAAATTATCAAAGGTTCTCGCAAGCGTCGTATAGCCGCTGGCTCTGGCACCCAAATTCAAGATGTGAACCGCTTACTTAAGCAGTTTACTCAAATGCAAAAGATGATGAAAAAAATGTCTGGCGGCGGTATGAAGAAAATGATGCGCCAGATGAAAGGCATGATGCCCCCAGGCGGTGGCGGTTTTGGTGGTCCTGGCGGCCCTGGAGGACCAGGTGGATTCGGCGGTGGCGGCTTCGGCGGTGGCGGTGGCTTCCCGCCACGGTAAAGGGCTCCCTCGTCATTTTAAGATGTTTAAAAACCTCAACTGCAGCAATGCATTGAGGTTTTTTTATTTTTTTGCATCCAGTTTCTCTGTTGGCTCGTTTGGCTTACTGAACAGGACGTGAGCACTATCTATTGCACCCGCTGCCGATAAGCAACGTCTCTTCGCTAAACAACAAGTATGGAGATGATGATGGAACTTAATAAAACATCACAACAAAAATTAAAATTATCGCTATTAGCTACCGCTATGGTTTTTGCACTTAGTGCCTGTGATGGTGATGACGGCGCTGACGGTTTAAATGGCGCAGATGGTGTAGATGGCTCACCCGGTCAAGACGGCGTACCAGGTCAAGATGGCGCTCCGGGTTTCGCAGCTAGCACCTTTTTGGTTGCCAACAATGGCGATGCCAACCGCAACACGGTGTCAGTCGTCGATCAAAATGCCAATTCACTCAGTACCGTAATAACTGGTGCAAATGAAGGTATTGTGTTTACTGAAGGCGGCGCGTTGGTTCAAGCTGGTGACAGTGATTTACCTTTATTAAGAACGCTGTGTAATTTTGATACTCAGACGAATTATATGATGAGTACTGGTAAGGAAATAACCGGTACTTCAACAGGCTTAGTTAACCCCAAAGGTATCACTTTTGCTGAAGATGCTGGCTTAGTGATGGTTGCCGATTTCAACGGCCAAAAGGTCAGTGTTTTTGGTGGTCAGGCAGCGGGAGACGTAGCACCTGTTGCTGAGATAATGGTATCCGCAAAACCATGGGACCTGGCCTATGATGAGCAAAACGACAGATTATTTGTAGCACTGACTGATGGTACATTAGCAGTATATGACAATGTCGCTGGCTCGGGTTTTGCGCCTACGGTCATGCGCTCAGTGGTGCCTTCTGATGCAGACGGCAATCAAATATCTATAAATCTGCACGGTATTGCTTACGAGCCTATGTCTAATCGCATGGTGTTGTCTGATGTAGGTGATGCTGCAGTTGCAGATGATGGTCAAATTTTTGTGTTGGACAATGTTTCTTCTGCAGATGGGGCAGTGGTACCAACGAGAGTGATTGGCGGAGCGTCGACTCAGCTTGGTAACCCGGTAGATATTATTCTTACAGGATCTGATCTTCGTGTGGCGGAAAAATCAAATGATGCCATTTTGGTTTTCTCAAATATTTTCAATGGCGAGAGCGGCGACATTGAACCTACGTTATCTACGCCGTCTGTAAAACCAGAGTCGATAGCCGAATTTAAAGAACGAGAAGCGATGGAAGACGCGTCAGACGATGGCATAACTACCATGCCGATCATGGGACTGTCTGTATCTAGCAATCCGTCGAGTGAGAGCGCAACGACAGGACAGGTCGCACAATATAGCGCAGTGCTATCTAGTGAGTTAAGTACCTTTGATGCGGGTATGAGTATTGAAAGTGCTGCCTTTACGGCAAATGGCGATGGTGTTATTACCTATGATAACGTAGATACATTAACAGGTGGTCTGCTTATAGTTAACCGTCTTAAAACCATGCGAGACGGCATGGAGTATAGCGATAGTTTCGACCATATGATCGCAGGCAGTGAAACCGGTCTGATTGCACCTAAAGGGCTAGATATTGCCTCAGATGCAGGTGTGGTATTTGTCGCTGATGTTAATGAAACCACACCAGCTGTGCGCGTCTTTTCACCGTGTGCTTCTGGCAACGTGGCGCCGCTATTAACCCTTGAAGCCGCGAATGGGGCTCGTCCTTGGGATGTGGATTATGACCCGGCTACTGACAGCGCGTATCTCGCATTAACAAATGGTTCGGTTGCGGTATTTGAGGAAGTTGTTAGAAGAATGGAGAGTGGTGAAACCGTAATAACTGGCGAAGATAGACTCATTGTGCCTGCAAGTGGCGGTGCAGCTTTTGCTGCTCCAACTAACATTCACGGTATTGACTATGATAGTCAAAGCGACAGCCTTGTAATCTCTGATGTGGGTAGTGCTGCCGACGCCACTGACGGTAAGCTTTATGTTATATCTGGCGCAGGTCGTGCGGATGGCTTAACTGACGTATCGGTGAATATAGCTGGTCCGAATTCAATGTTGGGTAATCCAGTGGACTTAATGTTAAGCAACGGTCACGTCTATGTTGCTGAAAAATCAAACGGTATGATCCTTCGCTTTGATAACATTCTAAACTCAGCATCGGGTGATATTGCACCGACTTTTAGCATGATGTATCCAGCGCCCGAGTCGGTTAGCGTGCTTTCAGTGAAGTAAGATTGCCGGTGAAATAAAAAGTAAATCGTAAAGGGGCTGGTTTAATGGCTCTCTTACATTGGCAAGTTGACAGCAATTTGTCACATTAAGCATGGCGGTACGTACATTTAACATGGCGTACCGCCATTTTTATTTAGCTATGTAACTACTACATAACTATCACTCTTAGGTTGTATAGTAACCTTCTTAAAGCCAGTAAAGTCGGTTTTAGATCCCTCTTAGTGCAAAACTTAAGCGTACTGTTTCTCATAACAAAATCTGCAAACTTTACCCGCTTCTCTTGCTGGCGTAATTTATCTCTTTCCGCGGCATAGCGGTAAACGCCCCATAAGTTTGAAATGTAACGTTACTCAATTGAGAGCGTGCAAGTATCAACATGAAGAAAGAAGCAAAAATCAACCCTCAATAGCGCGCTTTATAACCAACAAATCAACCTGCGTCTGTGCAAGTTAGCTAATTCATAATACACTGACGGGCTACATCGTGCGCGCGTGCTTGGATGTGAAGGTAGGCAATTTTCTTAAACCTTTGTTAAGCACAGTTTTATGTTGTGTGAACAGTCACACGGCAGAGTTTTTGATACAGGAACACTATGGCAGGCTTAAAACGTATTATTCTAATCGACACGCATTTACCTGGCGTGGTCGAGCTAAAGCTTGATGGGCACACCAATATTTGTGGTACCAATGCGTCGGGTAAAACTACCCTTCAGCGACTTATTCCCGTGTTTTACGGTGAATACCCAAGTCGCGTGGTACCGGCAACGCGAGACAGTTTCGAGCGTTGGTATTTACCTCGTTTATCAAGCTTTATTATCTACGAATACACACGTGCTGAAGGTGACCTGTGCCAAGCAGTGTTAAGCTCAAACGGTACAGGCGTAAACTACCGTTTAATTGGTAAGCCATTTGAAATCAGCGACTATTTGATAGAGCAAAAGAATGGAAAACACGCCAGTGTAAGCAGTGCCGAGCTTGCCCGCGCCATGAAGCGTAACAACATTTTGGTCACCAGTTTGCTGAATACCAAAGACTTCCGCGCAATTATTCAAAACGATCACGGTGTGTTAAACCAAAGCAACAATGCCCGCGAACTACTAGGCTATGCGAAAATTTTTAGTCTGTGCGAACCTTCCAAGCATATGCGCCATATCGAGAAGCTGGCTAAAGCGGTTCACTCGAAAGAAGGCAAGATGGAAACCATCAAGGCAATGATCGCTGCTATCTTAGAAGAAGATGGCGTCACGCCACCTACTTCGGGCCTAAGTCGTCATCGCGTTGATGACTGGATTAAAGAATGTCACTTAATCAAACAATTCGACAAAATCCGCCCTGAGTTTTCCAAACTTGAACAAGCTGACATGGCTCTGACAAGCACAGAGCAAGTGCTTGCTAACCTGAAACATAGCTTTGAACTTGATAAAACTTACCTGGCTGCACGTGTTGAAACCACCAAAAACGAGCTTGATGAAAACAGTTTTCAGCGTAAACAAACGGACAGCGAGTGGGGCGATACTCGCGATCACTTGAATCAGGTTATTTCTTCTGCCCGCGCCGATGTTGAAAAGTTCACGAGTGAATTAGATACAGTAGAGCGTGAATTCGATAAGTGGCAAGACGAAAATATTGAGCAGCTTAAAGAAGACGTTGCAAATTTGTCGCAGTGGCAAAATGAAAAGGCCATGGCCGATAGTCGCTATGTTTTGCTTACAGAAAAGCACCAAGATATAGAGTCTGCGTACAACAAGCGCTTAGCAGAACTAGGCGAGAAGCTCTCAATCACGTTGGAAGAGATGTCAGCCGCACGCCAAGAGGCCGCTGAGAATAAAGCGCAGCAGCAGCAAAACGAGCGTGAAGCGTTGAGCCGTATTCAAGATGATTATAATGGTCAGCTCAGTGCAATACAGAATGATTACCAAACTAGTTTAAATGAGCTGAAAGTCGCAGAAGCTGAGCTTAAGGCTTCACTAAGCAACGCAGGCTACAACGAATTTGAGCAATCCCAGTTAGATATTCTTGATGCGTCCATAAAAGAAGCATCGATTAATGAAGATGCGGCCCGCGGTGAATTAAGACAAGCTCAGCAGGCCCATAGCAAGTCGGTAGAGTTTCGCAAAGAATGTTCAAACGCGTTGGATAAAGCGCGTAATGCCTTTCAGCAAGAAGAAAAAGCGGTTAGTAAAATTAATGCGCTTTTATACCCTGGCGAAGGGTCGCTACTTGAATTCCTGCGCGCTAATGTTGACGACTGGGAATTGTCGCTTGGAAAGATAATTCGACCAGAACTATTAGAACGTACCGATTTGGCGCCTTCGTTGGCGATAGATTCGGTGGGCGTTAGCGACACATTCAATGGTGTTAAACTAGCGCTTACTGAACTTGATACACCTGATTATGCCTTTACCGAGCAAGCGCTTAAACAGCAGCTACACGAAGCGGAAGTGCGACAAGCTGCGGCACATGCAGCACAAAACGAATGTGAGCAGCGCCTTGCAAAAGCAAACGAAGACGTGCGCAACGCGGAACTCGTGGTTACGCAAAAAGATAACACGGTAAAAAGCGCAGAGGCGACGCGCAAACGTGCACAGCAAGACCGAGATACAGTACTCAGTGAATATCAGCAGGCCTTATCTGTACGTAAGCAGAAAGCCAAAACTAAGCTGGAAGCCAATCAGCAAGCGCAAAAGCAGGCAAAGGCACAGTTCGAGCTGAGTCGAGATGAGATAAAAGATCAGCAGCGCGAAGCGGAAACCGAGCATAAGTTCCATTGGCAACAGCTTATCGCTGATAGCGAAGCGAGGATTTCCCAAGCCGATAGCGATATGCGCAAAGCGAAAGAGAGTGCGGCGCAAGACCGTAAGGGTATGCAAGACTGGCTGGAAAGTGAGTTAAGCAATCGCGGTGTCGACGTTGACGAAATAGGTCAGCTTAAAAAGCAAATCAATAAGCTAAAAGAAGATATAACGCGCACTGAAACCCATCGTCATAAAGTGGCCGACTATGAGCGCTGGTATTCCAATGTATTCACGAAACAAAAGGTTGTATGGCAGGAAGGCTTATCTAAAGCGCGCAAGTTACTCGGTGAATCTGAACGAAGCTTGGCGAGTAAGCAGGCAACCTACAAGACGGCAAGAGAGCAGCTTCAAGAACAGCATGCGCAACTAGAAGCAACGCTTAAAACCGCCAGCGACCATCTAGAGCAGGTTAAAAGTTTAAGCAAATCCCTAGCTAAACTTACGTTACACGCCGGTGACGAAACCGCAGAGATCAAGCATGATGATGTTAGCATCGGTCAGCGAATATCGGAAGTGCAAAGCCAGCTTCAAGAAAGAGAGAACTTGCTCAGCGATATTCGTGCTTACGTAGAAAGGTTTGATCAGCTGATTGCCGCGCAAGCCGGTACAGGTTTATCGGACACATGGGAGCGCGCTCGAGAGGAATGCGCCACAATTAACGCCCACGGCGTGAAGAGCTTTGATCACCGCCGTATGGTGTCGCACTTAGCCCAGCTTCTAAATGTTATTGTTCCTCAGAAACTACAGGGCTTGCGTGAGCAAGGCCGTATCTTTGGTGCCGATCTTTCGCAATACTACTTTGTACTTGCCGACATCGACAAACGCATTGTGTCGCAAAGCCGCCGTATTACCCAAGAGGTTGACGGCGATCTTTCTCTTGATGGTGTATCAGACTCGGCTGTTAAAATTCGCTCACGTATCAGTGAACTTGAATTCTGGCCTGAACTTGAGCAATTCAGAAAGCTCTATGAGCACTGGATGGAAGAGGGGGCTAACGAGTTACCAGAGGAAGAATACGGTCAAAGTATGCGCCGTGTTCTTGATATTCTTGGTCGTGCGGCGCTTACGGGCGGCATTAGCAAGCTACTTGATATTGAGTTACACCTACGCGAAGGTAAAAGTGACCTCGTCATTCGTACCGACCGTCAGCTTAATGAATCATCAAGCCACGGTATGGCATACCTTATCTTGTGTAAGTTTTTACTCGCTTTCACCCGTCTTCTGCGCGGTGATGCCGATGCCACAGTGCACTGGCCTATTGATGAATTAGGTACACTTCACCAAAACAACGTGAAGAAAATCTTTGAAGCATGTCAAAACAACAACATTAGTGTTGTCGGCGCATTCCCTAACCCGGAATCGGAAGTACTGACGCTGTTTGAAAACCGCTACTTGATAGATAAGGTGACCCGCCAACTGCAGGTGGTTCAGCCAAAAGCAAGCTCTATAGGGGCGCGCATAAAATTAAAAAAAGAAGCAGAAAAGAACGGTGAAGTAGCAGGTGAGGAGACATCAGCATGATGACAGAACAAGGCCGTGTACTAAGCGCACTTTTACAAGGCGCGTTTATTTGTCAGGTGACCGATGAAGAGGCGTGGCGTTTTCTTAAATCAAGAGACAATGCAGCACAGTTAGAACCTCATTTGGCGCTATTAAACCGTACACTATCGACCACCGCCGAAGGTGACGTTTTCTTCGCCAGTTTTCTCACCATTGGAGAGAACGAGCGTAAAGTGCTTACCCAGCAGTTTCAAGATACAGCGTCGAACTTAGTACCTTTGGTGGAATGGTTGCTGTTGGTTCAGCAAGCGAATGAATCTGATATGCCAATTACCATGGGCAGCGCCATTCGCTTGAACGAACTGCAAACCACTATCGAAGATACACCCGCCTACGCTGAACAGCTAGAGAAGATATCGCGTTACCGTATGTTCGGCTCTACCAGTGTGAATTTAGACGGCCAGCTCAAGCAGGTATTTAAGCGCTTAACCGAAATGGGCTATTTGATAAAGCCAAATCCGGACAAGCAGATTTATTTAGGCACGGGTAAAATTGAACACTTGTACGAGATACTTCGCTTTATTGATGAAACGGAAGCATTGAGTTTATCTGAGCAGGCGGAGGCCGCTATTTCGCAAGGTAGCTTGATATGACCCAGGTATTAATTCAGGCAGGCACTAAACTATTAAATGCACTGGGTCGTCACAGCGACCTTATTATGCAGGCGTATATTAATGGTTCGGTAAAGGAGCGAGATCACAGCCCTAAGATATTAGAACAGCTCGTTCAGTTAGGTGTGTTATGGCGCCCAGAGGCCCAGAGTGAACTGCGTTTAAAAAGTGCGGTAAGAACCCTTTTAGAAGGCAGTTTGCAAGAC
Organism: Alteromonas sp. KUL150; assembly: GCF_009811475.1. Lineage (NCBI taxonomy): Bacteria > Pseudomonadati > Pseudomonadota > Gammaproteobacteria > Alteromonadales > Alteromonadaceae > Alteromonas > Alteromonas sp. KUL150. Next base: position 43,013 of record NZ_BLIJ01000028.1, on the reverse strand, counting down.
GAACGCAATCGTACTATTAACGCCAATATTGGTGCGTCGTTGGCAAGCCTTAAAACCTTAACCGAGCATTACAAAGAGGCGCTTCATTACGGTAAATATAACGAAGCCGCCGCCCATATGGGCGATTTGACCGAGCATGTTTATCAGCTTTCAGAATCATTGAGCAATAGTGTGCGTGTCATGTTTGGCCGCATTAACAATGAATTCGGCTATGTGTCTTCGGTTGAAGCAAAAATTCGTGAAAATGAACTGGCACAAGGGCAGGTCACAGACTTATTGGCACAACTTGAGTGTTTTCGTTTCGATGAATTAAGTGAATTGGCTGGCTCTAACCGAGAGCTCCGTCATCTGTTGGTGGTGTCGCTGCAGCAGCGTTTTGCCAAAGCTGCGCAGGAGTTATCGGTAGTACAAGCTCGCTTGCTTGATTTGCTAGGCAGATTCAGAGAGTTCCAAGGCCGTACACGCTTGCTAAAAGGCTTTTTGCTGCACATGGAGCAGCAGCCTGACTTCGCGCCGGGCAACTATGCTAATCTGACCAATGTCCCGGTGTTGTTTAATCATTCAGACTCTATCATTTCAAATGCTGCTCCTGACGTTAACAATGTAGAGCATGAAGCAGACTATCAGCATATAGTCGGTTCGTTGACTCACATTCACAAACGTCAGTCCAAGCACGAAGAAACTAAACCGGTCGATATTGATGTTACGGAACAATCGACATTGTCGTTAGAAAAAGATCCCCTACAACAAGCAGTGGAAGAATATTTCTGTGAGGTCATTGACTCAGGTCAGCCTAAGACAGCGCTAAATTACTATGAAGAGCATTCTTTAGACTTCGACCCTGAAGTGTGGATTTATCAGGTCATTGGTGGCTATCAATCACTAACCACTGAGGACAAGCAATTTTTCGCGTTAGAGCCTCATGGTCAAAATGATTCGATTTATACGGGAAACTTTTATATCAATGACATCACTCTAGGGCTAAGATAGCGCCAGCAAAACGTCAATATAAAAAGCGCCTAGCAATATATTTTAATGTCTGCTGGGCGACCATTTTTTCAATTGTTTCTACTATTAACAAGTCCTGGATGGACCTTCACTAATATTTTAAGCCCCAAGTTTCTATATTGCTATCATCGTCAAAAAATTCTTACTTTTTTGCCACGCACGATACTTGGAACCTGTTAAAAAGCACCTATAATACATTAAGCGTTTACACTTATTTAACATGATGAACTAAAAGCTTCATTGCAGCGTAACATTACCGTCAATTCATTGGTCTAGGTTATTTATGCAGTGATTCGTTACCGCGCCGTCCTTGTGCGGAATACAAAATGTCAGTGAAGTAAACGCAAAACTATCGCTACTGCAGGATGCAGTACATGTTGTGGTACTGCCGCGTACAGTACGAAGAGGAAGAGTGTTATGCAATTATCAGAACAACAAAGCTTTAATCAGGCCCTAATCAAATTATCAGTATTACTTTATCAAGTTGACGGTATGGTAACGCTGTCTGAACAGGATTATCTTAGCTCAATAATAGAATCGCTCGATTGGCAAAGCCCAATCTGCCGCGAAGCTTTCTTGAACGACACTATCTATCAAACTCGAAAGGCTATCGACACGGGCGATGCAATTACTTTTTTACGCAGTCTAAAGAATGACTTGTCATTTGATGCTGAAAAAACATTAGAAGTTGCGATGGCGATAACCGGTGTAGACGGGGAGCGTAGTGAAGAAGAAACGGAACTGCTCTCGCTTCTTACCCATAAGTTATTGGCTAAGGCACTAGTTTCAGGAAAAGATACCCTTCAATAATTCAGCGTATCGAAAATAGACCTATAAATAATGTCAAACCTTGTAATCAAAGCGGCATTTACATGTGCCGCTTCGCTGTCGCTTTTTATGTCAAGCGGCTGTCATTCGTCACACAGTTCTCAATTTAGTGCCAGCGAAAAACAGTTTCCTGTTGGAATTCAGCCTTTTAGCGCTTATTTAGAAGAAGTTGAAGCTTACCTTTACCAGCATAGAGCGTTCATTTCTGATGATAAAGCAAAAGAAGTAACCATGAATATGCCGTTTGAATGCGGCTCTCAGTACACCGAGAAAGGGCTACTACTTGTTCATGGATTAGGTGATTCTCCGTTTTTCTTTCGAGACATCGCCAGCGCTTTGTGTCGGGAGGGGGTTCATGTCAGAACTATCTTATTGCCGGGTCATGGCTCTAAACCTGGAGACATGCTAAATGTCAGCTATCAGCAATGGCAAAAGGAAACAAATCATCACATCAAGCTGTTTTCTAGCGAAGTCGATAACCTATACCTGGGTGGTTTTTCGACAGGAGCAAACTTAACCACTATTGCTAGTTTTACAATGGCCGACCAACTTGACATAAAAGGGCTCGTTCATTTCTCACCCGCGTACAAATCTCGCTTTTTCGTCTCTCGTTTAGCGCCTTACGTTGACTCACTGTTTCCGTGGCCTAATGTTGAAGAGGAAGACAATCCAAGTCGATATAATTCCACCGCTATGCCGGGCTTTGCAGCCTACCAAGAAAGTGTTAATGCGCTTCAAGATTTGTTTTCTGCATCAGCAAGCAAACAAAGTAAATTGAATTTGCCAGTTTTCATGGTCGTTGCAGAAAAAGACAGCGTTGTTGATACGCTAACCATTGCTCAGCAATTTAAGGACAACTTCACCCACCCGAAAAAGTGTTTAGTCTGGCAGGGAGAAAATGAGCCTGACATACCTTCAAATATGCGTATTGTTCAAACTATGAAATTACCAGAGCAGCGCATTAGCGCGGCATCGCACATGAGTACGCTGTTTTCTGCTAACAATTCACTATACGGCACGCAAAGTGATTTCCGAATTTGTGACAACGGTCAGAGCGACGAAAAAGAATCACGCTGTATCGCAGGAGAGGAGGTTTGGTTTGGGCCTTGGGGATATGAACCAACAGAAGAAGAAAGGCCTCACGTTTACGCAAGGCTAACCTATAACCCTTATTTCGAAAAGGTAGTAGACCAGTTAACTGCATTTATCGGAAAAGAAGAGGCCGCAACTTTCTGCAAAAGCGAGTGAGCAATTGCTTACATGGCGAACCTAAACTATTACCTGAATGCAAATTGGCGAGCGCGTCTTTTACCGACAGGATAACAGTTTAGGTTTACTTTCTATAAAACGCTCAAACACTTATCGCCTAGGCGCTATGTGCCTGAGCATCTTCCATTTCTTTCTCTAATTTTGCACTTTCATCTGCACGCGGTTTGGTAAAACGAGCTAAGGCTAAGTAAAGTACAGGGGTTAGATACAGGGTAAATACTACGGCAATACCTAAACCACCAAATACCACCCATCCTATTGCGTTGCGGGCTTCTGCACCTGCACCAGTAGAGAGTATAAGCGGTAGACCACCGAGAATGGTCGACACCAGTGTCATCATAATGGGACGTAAACGCACTTTACCGGCCTCAACAATCGCATCGTAAACATCGTATCCTTTGTCACGAAGCTGGTCGGCAAACTCAATAAGAAGAATTGCGTTTTTGGCTAGCAGACCAATCAGCATCACTAGGCCTATCTGCGAATAAATATTAATGCTTGTGCCCGTTAAAAACAGGGCATACACAGCCGCTGCTATTCCAAAAGGAACGGTGAGCATTACCACAACCGCGCTATTTACGCTCTCAAACTGTGCGGCAAGTACCAACAGAACGATAACAAATGCCAATATATAGGTAAGCGCGACTTGTTTAGAGGTTTCTTCAAAAGTCTGCGCCTCGCCTAAAAATACTAGTCCTATACCATCTGGAAGAGTATCAAGACCAAGCGCTCGAATTTTTTCAACAACGTCGCTAAGCGCTACATCCTCAGGAAGTTCCATTTCAACCTTTATCGCACGTCTTTGCGCCTGTCGTTCTAACTCAGCAGCCACACCTTCTTCGCTTATAAATGCAACGCTGGAAAGAGGAACCAGATTACCGTCATTACTTTTTACGTACAGACTGGTAAGTTCGGAAGGGTCAAGCGTACTGCGGTTATTGGTTTGCAGCATAATTGGAATGGCTTGATCGCCCACGTTTAAATCAGCAATATCATCGCCATTAACCGCAGCGCGAAGGGTGCTTGCAATATCAGTAAGTGGCACACCTAGCTCTTCAGCGCGGCGTCTGTCGATATTTACACGCATCTGTGGCTGCGTGGGGTCGTAGCTTATACGAGGCCTGCCAAGCTCAGGTAACGTTTCTTCAAGCTGGCGGGAAAAGCGTTGTGCAGCACTGAAGATGTTTTCATAGGTATCACCGGTAAGCGCTATTTCAAGCCCGCCGCCTTGTCCTCGAAGGTTCAAACTATTTCCGCCAAAGGCATTGCCCGGTGCTCCCGGGATTTGCTGAAGTTTTGGACGGATTTCATTCACCACATCTTGGAGGGATTTGTCTCGTTCATCCCAATGCTTAAGTGGCGCAGTGATGAAAACAATGTTTGGATCCCAAGAACCCACCACAGTGTAAATAGAGTCTATCGTGCCGTTTTCCACATAAGGCATGAGAAGCTCTTCCATTTTCTCTGCTTGCCTGTCCATGAAGTTTAGGCCAGCCCCGTCCGGACCCCGGGCAAAAATGCGAATAGTGCCCCTGTCTTCACTAGGCAGAAGCTCATTGTCGATATTTTGCGCTAAAATATATGCACCACCGCCTGCTGCTAAACTCAAAATCCCCACAACCCAGCCGTACTTTAGCGCTTTGAGTAGCGAGGCTTGATAAAGACGTAAACAGGTATGACCAAATTTGCCAAAGGTTTTACTGAACAGACCATCTTTACTGGCTGGTTTTACTTTTAACCGAGCCGTTAATGCGGGGACTAGAGACAGTGCGACAAAAGATGAGATAACTACTGCGCCAGCGAGCACACCACCGAATTCCCTAAATAATCGCCCTGCGGTAGAGGGTAAAAATGCAATAGGAATAAATACGGAGGCCAGTACTGCGGTTGTGGCGACCACGGCAAAAAACACTTCTCTTGTGCCAACGACGGCAGCGGCACGAGCGCCAAGCCCCATGCTGCGGCGTCGCTGAATATTCTCAGAAACCACGATCGCATCATCTACTATCATGCCCGTTGCCAGTACAAGCGCAAGAAGGGTAAGGATATTAATGGAAAAGCCCATACCCCAGATAATAGCAAGGGCGCCTGCCAGCGACACAGGTATAGACAGCGCTGGTACTATGGTTGCGCGCCATGAGCCTATAAACACCAGTAGCGTAACTACCACAAGCGCAACAGTAAGGCTCAGTGATATCACTACCTCTTTAACAGAGTCTCGAATAAATTCTGCATCGTCAGCGGTGACTACAATATTCATATCAGTAAAGCGCTTGTCGAGGTCTTTTACCATCGCCAGCACTTCATCCGAAATTTCGATAGTATTTGAGCTAGCTTGACGGATAACGCCTACGCCAATAACAGGTGTGCCGTCTAGGCGGACCACGCTGGTGGTGTCAGCAGGACCGAAAAAGACACTGGCTACGTCGTTAATTCGTATATCACCGGTGACCACAATATTGCCCACGTCTTCAGCTGAGACAGATGTGGCGTCAGCGCGAACGATTAATGCCTGTTCAGCGGATTGTATGCTTCCTGCGGGCACATCAAAGGGTGCCAGTGACAATGCATCGGCAATGTCACTCATTGATAAACCAAAGCTAGTGAGACGCAGTGGGTCAACTGAAACACGCAGTACGCGCTCTCTATCGCCATTTAAGGTTACATCGGCAACGCCGGGAATGCTTAAAAATAGTGGTGCAACATCTGTATCAACCCGTTCGGTAAGGGTTTCCATATCCAGCGTATCGCTTGATATAGCCAAGCTTACTACCGCTTGCGCGTCGCTGTCTGCGCGAATAATCGCCACTTGTTCAACGTCATCAGGAAGCTGTCTTTGTACGCGGCTTACCGATTCACGCACTTCGTTCGCGGCATCTTCCAAATTAACACCAGGACGAAACTCTACGCGAACCCGCGCTGAATTTTCTTCGCTTTGCGCATAAATATCTTTTACGCCACTTACCCGGGCAACCGCACCTTCAAGGCGACCTGTTACTTCGGCATCAACCGTTTCTGGTGACGCGCCAGGAAATTGGGCGGTTACAGTAACCCGGGGCGTGTCCACGTCAGGAAGTTCACGAACTTCAAGACCACTTAGTGCGGCAAGACCAGCAATAGCAATAAGTAAGTTCAATACAACAATAAGAACAGGACGTCGTATTGATAAAGAAGGTAAATCGTTAACAGAAGAAGCTAGATTAGGATCACTCACCTTGAGGCCCTCCGGCCAGTTCAGTTGTAATTTCCTGACCAGTACGCAAACGTTGTACACCTTCTGCAATCAGTTTGTCGCCTTCTTTGAGCTCGCCAGAAACTAGAATGGTGCCTCGTAGCCTTTGATGAACACTCACATCAACTCGCTTGGCTTTTCCGTCTTCAGCAAGCCATATGTAAGCGCCAGTAGCCCCCCAAAGCAGTGCAGCTTCTGGAATAGCGGCAAAACGGTCACCTTCAATACTTAAGTTAACGCGAAAGCTCATACCTGGACGGAATTGATCTGATGAATTATCAAGCAGTGCTCGTGCTCGAAGGGTACGGTCTGCTTCATTAATGCGCGAATCAACCTGCGCTATTTCAGCCCTTACTAGCGTTTCTTTATCGCTCCATGGCTCTAAGGTAACATTAGGGGCATTGAGCAGCACTCGCAATGCGGCTTCAGGGGCTTTGAAGTTAACGAAAAGTTTGCTTCGGTTATCTAGCGTAGTGATAACCGTTTGCTCGTTTATTCGATCGCCCACTTCAACATCAGTTATCCCAACAACACCGTCGAACGGAGCAATAATATGCCTGTCGTCTAAATCTGCTTGTGCCTCTTCTAATGCAACTTCGGCAAGGTCCCGCTGGGTGCGAGCCAAGTCTAATTCACTGATAGGTACTGCGCCTTGCTTGTAGCTAGACGCCAATCTTTCTACTGTGCGCTGTGCATCTTCTAGATTCAGCCTAGCGCGTTTGAGCGCAGTTTGTTGGCGTCTGTCATCAAGACGAACAAGCACCTTACCTTTCTCAACCGATTGGCCGGGGACAAAATTGATTTCTGTGACTTCGTCAGAAACGGCCGGGTACAGGATGATGGAGCGCACGGCCTCAGCGCTACCAACGGCCTCTACTTTTCGCGTCTCGTTCATAAATTCGATAGACTTGGTGACGACAAGTTTCGCTTGTCTGTCGCCCATGAATTGAGCGTTAGCAACCGGTATCGCAATAAGAAAAAGAGCACAAAGACCAGTCCATGTCTTTAGTGCACCATATACTGAATTTTTCATTTTAAACCCGTAGCGTTATCGAACTTGCGGTTCTTCGTTATCTTTTTTACTGCAAGTTCTTTGTTGTTGTCTTTTCAAATTGCCTAATTATTAGACTTTTGGTTAATCTCATATTTGTACCGTATAGCACCATAGGCGGTTCAGCTAAGCAATTGCAGTTCGGCGTATTCCCTATACAAGGTATCGCTTTTCATCAACGAAGCATGATCTCCACTTCCCACGACGTTTCCTTTGTCCATCACAATTATGCGGTCAGCATGCTGTACGGTAGCGAGTCTGTGCGCAATGACAATGCTAGTTTTGCCGACCATCAACCTGTCTATGGCTTGCTGAACCATACGTTCACTCATTGCATCAAGCGCACTTGTCGCTTCATCAAGAAGTAAGATAGGTCTGTCTGCTAAAATGGCGCGTGCAATGGCAATGCGTTGTTTTTGTCCGCCAGAAAGCTTTACACCGCGTTCTCCTAGCTGAGTGTTGTAGCGTTCATCAAGGTTATCGATAAACTCGTGTGCAAAGGCTTGTTTTGCAGCATTCACAACGGCTTCGTCGGTTGCATCAGGACTGCCATAACGAATGTTTTCCAACACGGTATCTGCAAACACTACGGGCTCTTGGGTTACTATCGCAATATGACGCCTCAAGACATCAACGGGCATTTTATTAATAGGTATTCCGTTAAATAGGATCTGCCCAGCGCTAGGGTCGTAGAAGCGCATAAGAAGTTGAAACAGGGTTGTTTTACCTGCGCCACTAGCACCAACTAAAGCAAGGCGTTCACCGGCTTGTATATCAATGTTTAAGTTATTAAACAGAGGTTTACTATTAGGATATGCGAAGCTGACCTTATCCAACTGAATTCTTGGGGCAGCCTTGGAAATTGAAACTTTATTTTCAACCTCTCTGGGGTTAGATTCTTCTGCGCGCTCAGACTCGGTAATTTTCTTCACCTTATCTGATACGGGTTTGATAGCTGACTCAGTAGTAAATAGTTCGTATAAACGTTCGCTAGCCCCCACACCACGCTGTACTTCGCCTATGACTTCACTAATTGTGGCCACGCTGCCGCCAGCCATCACTGCATAGAAAAGAAACGCAGAGAGTTCGCCGACTGTCATGGTTCCGTCGAGTACCTGCATTGCGCCTACCCAAGCAATAAAGATAATTGCTGTCATGCTGATACACATAATGCAGCCAATCAGCAACGAACGGTAATGAATACGCTTTTTGGCTACGTCCATGGCAAGCTCTACTTTTTTAGAAAAATGCAGGCGCTCAGCATTTTCAGCGTTGTAAGCTTGTACGGTCATTATTTCATGTAAACTTTCATCAATACGCGCGCCTAGGTCTGCCACTTTATCTTGGCTTGCTTTTGCATAACGACGAACTTGGGGCGCGAGTACTTTAATTGGAACGAGTACTGCCGGCACGGCAACAATGACACAAAATGTTAGCAGTGGGCTGGAAAAGGTCATTAACGCCAATGCACCTACGAAGGTAACAATAGAACGCAGCGTCATCGATAAACTCATCCCCACTACGGTTTGAATTACCGTAGTGTCGCTAGTGAAGCGTGAGATAACCTCACCGGTTCTAAGCTCTGCGAAAAATGAAGGGGGAAGTGAGAGCAAATGAGAGTAAACCTGATTTCTAATGTCGGCACTGACTCTCTCGCCTAACCATGTCATCAAGTAAAAGCGGGCATAGGTCGCAATGCAGGCAATCAGCGTTATTAGCAACACAATAAGCGTGGCCTGGTTTAAGGTTTCAGAAGCGCTTTCTACAAAGCCGCTATCGATAGCGTATTTAATGCCTTGTCCTAACATTAACCATGCTAAAGCGGCAGTAAACAAGGCGGTAATGGCCCCAGCGACACGTTTTTTGTAACGGCTTAGGTGTGAACCTATCCACTGCAGTACTTGTTTTGTTGACACTTCATTTAACGGTATTGCCAAAATAACCTCTTTTAAATTTTCAACAGATAAAGCGATGCTACGGAAAACCGTATCTGATTTGCGCTATCAATGCGTTCGAACAGAAGCTGAGAACGTTCAATGGTTAAGACTATACGCTGAACTGGGAAAAGTTGATTTATTCATGCGACTACAGTTGCAGTAAATCAGGTGGGTTGAACCTTATTCGTTGTGACTTGTCTTGACTAGCGCAGGTCGGATTAAAATTTTTTAGGGAATGGCGGAAGTCGCATAGTTAAAGCAAGAAAAGAAAAATCAAGAATAGAAAACGGCTGGGCTCAAAGTAAAAAAAGGCTTGGGGCTCCATTTATTATCTGGAACCCCTACGTACCTGATAGTAATTAAGCACTTTGAAGTGCAAAGTTTAGCAGCTTCAAGTGCTTAGCTTTGACTAGCAATAAGAGCTTGTTCAATGTCAGCTACAATATCGTCAATATGTTCAATACCTACCGAAATACGAACCATATCTTCACTAACACCAGCCGATGCAAGCTCATCAGCATTTAACTGACGGTGTGTGGTGCTAGCTGGGTGACAGGCTAGAGACTTTGCATCACCAATGTTAACCAAGCGTAGAATTAGCTGTAGGGCATCGATAAACTTAGCGCCTGCTGGCAATCCACCTTGAATACCAAAGCTGATAATACCGGCTGCTTTACCGCCACAAATGCGTTGGCAGGTGTCGAAGTGCTCACTATCAGGCAGGGCAGCATAGTTAACCCAATTCACTGAAGGGTGCTTTTCAAGAAACGCAGCCACTTTTTCTGCGTTTTCGCAGTGGCGCTCCATCCGTAACGATAAGGTTTCTAAACCTTGCATAATATTAAACGCACTTTGTGCAGAAAGTGCAGCCCCTGTGTTACGCAGAGGCACAACGCGGCAACGGCCAATATACGCGGCTGGGCCAAGTGCTTCTGTGTAAGTAACGCCATGGTAGCTAGGATCGGGTGTAGTCAGCATACTGAATCGTTCTGGCTGGGCAGCCCAATCAAAGTTACCTGAGTCAACAATAATGCCGCCCACTGTAGTACCGTGACCGCCAATATATTTGGTTAACGAGTGAATGGCGATGTCGGCACCATGATCGAACACTTTGCAAAGAATAGGAGTGGCTACGGTGTTATCAACAATTAGCGGCACGCCTGCGGCATGTGCAATATCGGCCCAACGTTTAATATCAACAACGTTTCCTGCAGGGTTGCCAATAGACTCGCAAAATACGGCTTTGGTATTTTCATCAATAGCGGCAGCAAGGCCATCGAAGTCATTAGCTTGTACGAAGGTAGTTTGAATACCTTGGCGAGGAAATGTATGCGCAAAAAGGTTGTAGGTGCCGCCGTATAACTGTCCAACACTTACAATATTGCTACCGACTTCTGCGATAGCTTCAATGGCGTAGCGAATAGCGGCCATACCAGAGGCTACCGCTAAAGCGCCCACACCACCCTCTAATTCAGTTAAACGCTGCTCTAACACTGCGTTGGTCGGATTCATTATGCGGCTGTAGATATAACCTGGCACTTTAAGGTCGAACAAATCAGCACCATGTTGCGTATTATCAAACGTAAATGATGTGGTTTGATAAATAGGAGTAGTTGCTGCTTTTGTGGTTTCTTCGCTAGTATAGCCTGCGTGTAATGCAATGGTTTCTGGTTTCATTGAACATACCTTAAAAGTTAATTTATATTTTGCGCGTTTAGGTGTTTAGATGTTTAGACGTCTATAGGTCTGTTAGTTAAGGTAATCCAAAAATCTTTACTTGTGAAGTATTAAAAAGTTATTTGTTAATTAAATGTAGGAGAGTGTTTTGGAAAAGCCAGTGCGACAGCTCGGTCAACAATTAACACAGCAAAGTAGTAAATCTATTCTCTACTACGTGCACGACCCAATGTGCAGTTGGTGTTGGGCATTCGTTCCTACTTGGGAGCAAATACAGCGTGAGTTACCCAACGATATTGAGGTTGTCTACTTGCTTGGCGGGCTCGCACCGGATAGTGATTTACCTATGCCGGAACAAATGAAACTTACTATTGCAGGCTATTGGCAAACTATTCAAGATCGTGTGCCTGGAACACAATTCAACTATGATTTTTGGACAAAGTGTCAGCCTCGTCGTTCGACCTATCCTTCGTGTCGAGCAGTTCTTGCAGCAAAAGCGCAGGCTAAGGATAGTGGAGAAGCTAAAATATTAGAGAAGGCAATGATCAAGGCAATTCAAGAAGGCTATTACCTAAATGCAAGAAACCCATCAGACTTTGATACCTTGGCGGGCTTTGCTTAAGAAATAGGACTTGATTTCGAGCGCTTTAAATTAGCGCTTAACAGTGCAAGTACAGTTGAGAAACTAAGCGAAGAAATGCATATGGTTCGTAGTATCGGTACGCAAGGCTTCCCCAGTTTAATACTTAAGTCCAACAAACTCTTTGAGGCAGAAGAGACAGAGTCACAAGAGCTTAAAAACGCTCAGTGGCAAAACATACCTTACGACTATTATGACGCAAGTGTAACCCTGCGTCGTCTGTAACGGTTATCGAAAGAAGGCCGAACTTTTAAACTGTCCCTTCTTTGCATTGGTCAAGGCGTAAATCACCCACTGATTTTGGATATTCAACGCGTGTTGTTACGATTTCCGATACTGGAATGCCAGAGTCTGATTCCTGCAGCCAAATCTTCATATCGCGATTGTCGCGGATCTGGTTGAGGGAGTAACGCTTACCACCTTCTAAATTTACATCGAGTCGAACAATAGCCTCGCGCATGTTATCTGCAGGAAGATCGGTATTCACAACCATGGCGCGAACAAATAGAACATGCTCACCCTCTTCCACGTCCCGCAGCGCTGATGCACTTGTTGGGCGCTGATTAAAACACATAAGTTTTACGTACTCTCGTTTGTTATCATAAGCTTCGCCGCGATTAGCGAAAAAATCTATACGTGCTTCATTAGGTTGAACTTTGGCTTGTTGGTTAATGACATCTGAAACAGACGTACAAGCGAAAAGAGGAGCAATCGCAGTAGCGAGTAGAAGCGATGGTAATTTCATTTGAATAATCCTTCTCCGTGAGACATACACTGACGCCTTCAACAAGCAAAAGCCTCAGATAAAAATAAACACATCCTAAGTGCCATCCTTTAAACTGCATATGGCTGTTCAATTCGCACAATAAAACAGTGCACTATTAACAATACACCATGATCAAATGTTTTAAAGAAATTTGTGATGGATAGGTTAGTTGTGAAACCGTTTTAGCTCCAATACCACGCTAATGAATAAAGGTTTAACTAAACAAAGGATAAATCAGGTTTTTACTTGCATTGAGTGGCGATATCCGTATAATTCGGCGGCCTTCTAGCTGGCGTCTATTTTTTAGACGTTGTTCGAAGGCTTAAGTTAACGGTAACGCTACAACGAGTTTGAGGCATTTATGGTTACTATTCGTTTACAGCGTGGTGGCGCGAAAAAGCGTCCATTTTATCAACTAGTGGTGGCTGATAGCCGTCGTGCAAGAAACGGTCGTTTCATTGAAAACATCGGTTTCTTCAACCCAACTGCACAAGGTCAAGCGGAACGTCTTCGCGTAGATCTAGAGCGTGTAGATTACTGGGTTGGCGTAGGCGCGAGCTTATCAGATCGCGTTTCTAGCTTGGTAAAAGAAGCGAAAAAATCTGCAGCGTAAGCTGTTATTAACTGGTGGTATAGATGAGTCTAGCGTCTGACAAAGTGATTGTTGGCAAAATTGGCGCACCGTATGGTGTTAAAGGTTGGGTCAAAATCAACAGCTATACAGAAACGCCAGAAGGTATATTTGAGTACGCGCCATGGTTCCTTGGCGAAGAAAAAGAATACCAAATTGACCAGTGGCGACCGCACGGTAAAAGCCTCGTTGCAAAAATTGTGGGCGTTGATAGTCGAGATGATGCCGAGCGCATCAAAAACTTGGATATCAACATAAACGCTTCACAGCTGCCTGATTTAGGTGACGAAGGGATTTATTGGCGTGAGCTCACCGGCATGAAAGTGGTAACAACGCAAGGTTACGACTTAGGTGTGGTGAAAGAAGTATTTAATACAGGAGCTAATGACGTGATCCACGTTAAGGCAAATGTAGGCGATGCTTTTGGTCAAAAAGAAAGACTATTACCTTTTGTGTTCGACGAAGTCGTACAAGAGGTGGATAAGGAAGCGAAGGTCATTAAAGTTGACTGGGACCCGGGGTTTTAAGTGACTCCGGAAAAGTGGTTCGGTGTTGTTAGCCTGTTTCCAGATATGTTCGCCCCATTTACCCAGCAGGGTGTTATAGGTCGAGCAGTTAAATCTGGAACCTTATCGGTTGACACCTTCAACCCCCGTGACTTTACACATGATCGCCATCGCACAGTAGACGACCGCCCCTACGGAGGCGGACCCGGTATGCTGATGATGGTAAAACCGCTAACTGACGCAATACAAGCCGCCAAGAAAGTGGGCGGCAAAAAAAGTAAGGTGATCTACTTATCACCACAAGGGAAACCCCTTGACCAAGCAGGCGTACAGCGTCTTGCTAACATCGACCGCACAATTTTAATTTGCGGCCGGTATGAAGGCATCGACGAGCGGGTAATCGAAAGCCATGTAGATGAAGAAGTGTCTGTAGGTGATTACGTGTTAAGCGGCGGCGAATTACCAGCAATGGTCCTTATGGACGCGGTTGCACGGTTAGTTCCCGGTGTGCTGGGGCATAAAGCTTCAGCAGTTGAAGATTCTTTCACTGACGGTCTTTTGGATTGTCCGCACTATACGCGGCCCGAAATACTTGATGGTCAAAAGGTTCCTGAGGTGTTGCTAAGTGGGGACCATGAAAAAATTAGGCAGTGGCGATTGATGCAATCATTAGGTAGAACCTGGCATCGTCGCCCTGATTTGTTAAATCACCTAGCTCTGACTGAGGAGCAGCAGCGTTTGCTTGAATTATTCCAAGCGCAACTGCAGCAAGATGACAGTTAACTAGGACGAGAGGATATGATGAGCAAAGTCAGTCAAGATATCATCAAAAAAATCGAAGAAGCACAGCTAAAGACTGATGTTCCTGCGTTTGGTCCAGGTGACACAGTAGTTGTTAAAGTTCGCGTTACCGAAGGTGACAAAGAGCGTCTTCAGGCTTATGAAGGTGTTGTTATCGCTAAACGTAACCGTGGTCTGCACTCGTCTTTTACCGTGCGTAAAATTTCTAGCGGCGAAGGCGTTGAGCGTGTGTTCCAAACACACAGCCCGGCAGTTTCTTCAATTGAAGTTAAACGTCGCGGTGCGGTTCGTCGTGCTAAGCTTTACTATCTACGTGAGCGTTCAGGTAAGTCTGCACGTATCAAAGAGAAGCTTAACTAAGATTACTAATCCTTGCGTTATTGTTAACTTCGAAAAAGCCCGCTTCACGCGGGCTTTTTTGTGCCCGCAATTCGATCCTTTTGTCCTCTCATCAATTACAAATATTAATATTTGTTAATAGAGAAAAGGATGAGTTCAGAATATTTTATTGTACTGGGAATTTTGGGCGTTGCATTTTTTGCTGTTTCTGGTGCGTTACTCGGCCATGATAAAAACATAAACGGTTTTGGCATCGTCGTGGTTGGTGTGATGACTGCGCTAGGCGGCGGTACCCTGCGTGACTTATTGTTGGGCAAACCTATATTCTGGGTAGAAACGTCGGAGTATCTTATAGCTACTTATTCTGCCATCTTCGCAACCGTGCTGTTCGTTCGCTATATGCCATCGCCCTCAAATTTCTACTTTATTCTCATCGATACAATAGGACTCGCTATCTTCAACGTCATAGGTATAGAAAAGGCCTTAATTAGCGGAACGGGAATGATAGTCGCACTGACAATGGGGATGACCACAGGTATTTTCGGCGGCTTGATGAGAGATGTGGTTTGTCGGGAAGTGCCCTATGTGATGCGAGGTGACGTATACGCCAGCGCGTGTTTTGCAGGGGGGCTTTCCTATGCCGCGTTATTCGCGTTAGATATTCCCTATATTTGGTGCATACTAGGTTCTATCTTTGTAACGGTTTTACTAAGAACCGCTTCGTTGCATTGGGGGGTGAAGGTTGACTTATTCAGAAAACGAACACCGCGATCTAAAAAGAAATGTAATGCCGACTTATGATGTGTGATAAGCGTTTATTATTTTTAGCAACCAAAGACAGTGAAACCTAGCGCTACCGTTTCACTGTCTATATTGGTTACGCCATTAAAGATAGGGCGTCAATGAGAGGGGCGTTCTCTTTATCAATAGTTTCGATAATGTGTTTATGCAAACGTTTTTTATGTTCACCAAAAATTCCACGCTTTTTATCAAATGATTTTGCGTAATTAAGTGCACCTTCCATGAGTGCCTCTTGTGTCTCATAGGCTTTTTCAATAACGTGGTCATTTTCTAGTTCTTTACCAGATACCCGTCTACCAGAAAGCTTCATTTCATTAAATCTATGATAAGGCATGGCTTTCTTTACAAACTCAATCATGCCGGGAAGGAATGGAATAGATAAATCTACTTCTGGGAAACAGAAAAAACCTTTGTCTGAACGCATGAACCTAAAGTCACAGGCGCAAGCCAAGATCGCACCGTTACCGAAAGCGTGCCCGTTGATGGCTGCAATCACGGGTAGAGGAAAAAGAAGCACAGTTTTGAACACCTCATCCATATCGTACATGAACTGCTTAATTTCTTCTGTGCGACCTGCCTTCATCGCAGGCATCAACCAGTCTGTATCTATGCCTAAACTAAAGCATTTATCATCGTTGGACGTGATCACCATCGCTTTGCAACTTTCATTGCTTTTGATTGTTTCTAATGCGGACAACATTTCCTTGGCAAAAAGCGGATTATGACGGTTTTCACCACTTTGCATGGTAAGAATGGCTACGTCGCCCGTGTAGGTTATAGCTAAATTTTGCATTGTGTTCTCGTTATTATTTATTTGCTGCAATAATACAAAACCCGAACAACAAATGAAAAATTTAGCTTATTTATGTTGGTTAATTATCTATGATGAATAGACATAAAAATATATTGCGGTGTTAGGGCGTGATACGAACTATTTTTGCTAGTTCCTAGTGTTCGCGGACAAGACTTAACGCTAAACATCTTATCATCGAGGAAAAAAGAGCAAGCCTCACTTCCGGTTAAAAAACGTGCTAATGAAAGCGGAGGTTGGACAAACGGTCATGCTGATACACTTAGAATATACCCTAGATTAAAGTATTATTCGTTAATGCTTGCCTCTTTAGGCTTTAATTGTTAAAAAGTCAATGACGTTAAAGAAATATAGAATAAGCTCGCTGTATAATTAAGTTTACAAGCAGATTGGACACTCTTTTGGCGTTTTATTTTCAATTTTTTATTTGTAGTTAAGAGAGTAAGAGAACTCCCATGATCAAGGACACTGTTAATAATGTTCACGTAAGTACAGAAGATGTACTTATTACACCTGATGCGCTTAGCGCAGAGTTGCCTGTCTCAGAAAAAGCACTTGCTGCAATTTCTGATTCGAGAAAAATTGTTTCAGATATAATTCATCGTCGTGACCACAGATTGCTAGTGGTGTGCGGCCCTTGCTCAATTCATGACATTGAAGCAGCTAAAGAGTACGCACTTAAACTCAAAGAACTACATGAATCGTGTAAAGACACTCTGTTTATAGTAATGCGTGTTTACTTTGAAAAGCCGCGAACCACAACAGGGTGGAAGGGGCTTATTAACGACCCGCACATTGATGGTACGTTTGATATCGAAACCGGTCTTCGCAAAGCGAGAGAATTGCTAATTTGGTTAGCAGAATTAGAGTTACCTGTTGCCACTGAAGCATTAGATCCAATCAGCCCGCAATATCTAGCAGAGCTATTTAGCTGGGCTGCTATCGGAGCTCGCACTTCTGAATCGCAAACTCACAGAGAGATGGCAAGCGGCCTCTCAATGCCTGTTGGTTTTAAAAATGGTACCGACGGAAGTTTAGATATTGCCATTAATGCACTTAAATCTGCGGCTTCCGGGCATCGTTTTATGGGGATTAATAAGCAGGGCCAAGTAAGTATCATTGGCACCAGTGGAAACCCAGATGGCCACATCATTTTGCGTGGCGGAAAACAGCCTAATTATGATTCGGTGTGCGTATCTGAGTGCGAAATCGAATTACAAGACGCAGGGCTGACTGCAGGTTTAGTTGTTGATTGCAGCCATGCGAACTCATCAAAAGACTACCGTCGCCAACCCTTGGTGGCACAGAATGTCGTGAATCAAATACTTGAAGGTAACCAGTCAATTATTGGTGTTATGCTTGAAAGTCACTTGAAGCCTGGAAATCAGAAAGCCGAAGGTAAAAAACCTGAAGAGCTTGAATACGGCGTTTCTATCACTGATGGATGTATTGATTGGGAAACTACAGAAAACTTAATTGCTCAAGCCAGAGATAAATTAATTACTGTGTTACCCTTACGTCAAAATAAGCGCACGGTGGCATAAGCTAACTCAACCCGTGCCATGTGATTCAAGGATAAGACATAATGGCCGATATTTCGCAGCAGTTAAACAAGCTAGATACGCTGCGTGAAGGTATTGACGAGCTGGATTCCCAGCTCGTCGAATTACTTGCTAAACGCAATAAAATCACTACGCAAGTTGGGCAAATCAAAGCCGAAGCCGGCATGCCCGTTTATGTACCTGAACGAGAAAAAGCGCTAATAGCCTCTCGTCGTGCTCAGGCTGAATCTCTTGGGGTCTCTCCCGACCTAACTGAAGATTTACTTCGTCGCGTAATGCGCGAGTCTTACCATACGCAAAATAACAAATACCGCTGTGTGAAACCCGACATCGATAACGTTGTTGTGATCGGTGGAGCAGGGGCGCTTGGCCGCGTGTTTGTAAGCTTGTTTGAAAGAAGTAATTACAAGGTTTCGGTTGTTGAGAAAGATGACTGGGAAAATGGCAGAGCATCATCGCTGTTAAGCCATGCTTCGCTAGTTGTCGTTGCCGTGCCTATTAATTTAACAGAAGACGTGATTAGCAAGCTTACTATGCTGCCCAACGACTGTGTGCTAGCAGATATAACCAGTGTTAAAGCCAAACCTCTAGAGGCAATGCTTGCAGTGCATCGCGGCCCCGTTGTAGGGCTTCACCCTATGTTCGGCCCTGATGCACCTGGCATGATAAAGCAGGTGGTTGTGGTGTGCGATGGTCGTGGCAGTGAAAAATATGATTGGTTGATTGAACAAATGCGAATCTGGGGGGCCACCATTCATGGCTCCAGTGCAGAAGAACACGACCAAGCAATGGCTTATATTCAGGTTATGCGCCACTTTAATACATTCGTTTACGGGCAACACCTCAAAGGCGAAGATCCGAATTTAGAGTCTTTAACCATGTTTAGTTCACCGATTTATCGGTTAGAGCTCGCAATGGTAGGACGACTATTTGCACAGTCACCGCAGCTTTATGCCGATATCATTTTTAATAATCCTGACAATTTTGCGCTTCTGCGTCGTTTCTACGAACGATTTGGTCTAGCCTTGTCTCTTTTAGAAAGCGGAGATAAAAAAGGGTTTGTTGAACAGTTTATGAAGGTTGGGGGCTGGTTTGGTGATTATGCTAAAAAATGCTTGGTAGACAGCAAGCAAATGTTACTTAAAGCTGATGATGGCCAACTTTTAAGGGATAAGTAACACGCTTAAATTTTATAACATTCAGAGGAAAGGCGAGCCCGAGAGCTCGCCTTTTTATTTTAGTTGGCTAGGGCGCTTGCTGCAGCGACTTTTGTTGGACTTATTTCTTCGCTCGGATAACAGCCAAGAACTTTGATATAGCGCGTAATTCCGCGTAATGCGTCTAGGGCGTTTTGTACTGGGCCATCTTCTACATTGCCTTCTACATCAATGTAAAACATTTCTTCCCACGGGTTCCCAGGGATAGGGCGAGATTCAAGCTTTGTCATGTTAATACTATTCTCTCTTAGCACTAACAAGGCCTCAACCAATGCGCCAGGCTTTTGTATTGTGGACATAACGAGTGTCGTTTTTGCTGGTACCTGAAGCGGCACTACGACGGGATTACGCGCCACAACGATAAAGCGGCTGTGGTTTTCCTTCTGATTAGCAAGGTTACTTTTAATGGCCATCAAGCCATACAAGTTACCACCGGCTTCACTTCCTATTGCAGCCACATCATCCCGTTTAAGCTCGCTTACCGTCAACATCGCAGATGACGTACTGTCCATCGTTTTTACTTCTACATTGCCCAACTCAGCGAGGAAATGGCTGCACTGGGTGAAAACCTGGGGGTGGGCATAAAGCGTTTTTATCTTATCAATGCTGGTATTGGTGCCTACCAGCAGCGTGTGTCGAATGGGGTGTGTAAGTTCGCCAATAATACTTAATTGAGTGTGCTGCAACTGGTCGTATACTTCATTGATACTGCCAGAGGTCGTATTTTCTATAGGGAGTACAGCATAGTCAGCTTCAGTGCTTTCTACTTTATGAATTATTTCTGCAAAACTTTGGCAGCCAATCTCTAAAAGCTCGCCTGGTCGACGAGAGAAGTACTTTTGAGTTGCGAGATACGAATATGAGCCTTTGTCACCCAAAAACGCTACACGGTTAAGGGGGAGAGTGCTGCCCGGGTTGGCACGCTCAGCTAACATAGCTTGTTGATTCAAAACTGAGTCTTCAATTATAACGTGAAAGATTTGCGTTACGTAATGGGGGTCTAGACCAATGCCTTGACCCTCTTTTATTAAGCGAACTAAGAGCTGCTCTTCTCGCTTCTGATCTCGCACAGGGATATGGTGTTTTATTTTGGTCTCAGCGACTTCGTTAGTGAGTTTTCTGCGTTCTGCAAGTAAATTAAGTAGTTCACTGTCTAAAGCGGTAATCCGCTCTCTAACAGTATCTAATGCATTGTCTGACATAGTGTTCCCGTGCGTAACGTGTAATAAAGTGCTGTTAAAAAAAAACCTCCCAGATGGGAGGTTTTATGCATGTAGCCGCGCCTCCCTAATTTAAGGATATAAACGCAAAAAAGAATACTGCTACGTGCTTTATGTTCTGTTTCATACGTTGAATGTATGTTGAACACCTATGTGTGTCAACCCATTTTTACAAAATGCATCATTGTTTTTTAGGTTGTGGGCTTGAAAAAGCAAAGAAAATGAGTTTGCTGCATATATTTGCTACGAACAAACTCTAACGCTCTCGCTTATACAAGCTTTACCTCAACAACTTAATTTCCTAACAGTGCAGAAAGCATTTGACGTACTTCATTTGGCTCAAAAGGTTTGTCGCACAATGCGTTAACGCCCGTTTGCTGAATGTTAGCCATATGCGCGCTATCTGCTGATTCAGAAGTCACCATGATAATAGGTATATGTGTGGTCTCTGGGTTGAAGCGGATAAATTCAGAAAGCTCACGCCCATCCATCTCCGGCATATTATAATCAGTCACAACTAAGTCGAAGGCCTGATCTTTGATTAGCGTCAATGCCGTCGCGCCATTCTCCGCTTCTTGAATTCGCTGAAGACCCATTCCTTCCAGTACACGTCTGATATGATTTCTTGCTAATTTACTATCATCTACAAGCAATACACGCACATCGTGAACATCGAATAGCTCAAGTTCTAACTCATCGTGATTAATCAAATCTAAACTTGCGTTCAGCGCGCGGGACAAATGAAGCGGCTCAAACGGTTTGGGTAAGATTGCGGCTACGCCCGCCTGCTTGAATTCTTCAAGTTTGCTTAATCGGTTTTCACTCGATACAAGCATGAAAGGAATACTCTTAAAATCGTCATTCTCTTTGATAAACTTTAACAGTTCCAACGCGGTACCGTCTTCGTAATACATAGCACTCACGATAAGATCAGCACCATGGGCTTTCACTGCAGAACGCGCTTCCGAAAGGGTACTGACAGGGTCAATTTCCTTAACGTTTTCTTTCAACAGCAGCGTAGTAATGATTTTCCGCTGAGTATCAGAGGGCTCAACAAGAATAATATGTAAATCAGAAATTGACAGCTTTTCCATTTCAGACTCTTTTTGTTATATGTTTATGAAAAAGGGAACATTCACTGTTGGTTGTTGCCAACTAGCCACCAGCAAGTTTAACGTTAAAACCCTTATCTGTTAGAAGTGAGCGCAGCTTTTCTCTGTCATCGGTTTGAACTTCAATTACACCGTCTTTAACTGCACCGCCACAACCACATTTCTTTTTAAGTTCTGAGCCAAGTTTTTTTAGCTCGTCAGTGGGAAGGTCTAAGCCTTTGATTAAAGATACGCCTTTTCCCTTGCGCCCTTTAGTTTCTCGATGAATACGAACGATACCGTCCGAAGAAACCGAGCGCTGCTCTGTTTTGTGCTCAGGCTTTATTTTGCCGCTTTCAGTACTGTAAACTAAAAGTGCGTCTTGCCAGTCTTGCATAAATACCTCAATAAAATTCGTCTTTCCATCTTAATTGCATCGAAAACAACACAATTATACAAAAGTTGTAGACAGCAACGATGGCTATGTAGAAAACTTCAACTAAGATAAGGATAGCAAAGATAAAAGCATCAGATGAAGCATTTATGATCACATTTAAGGAACGGGTATGGAAATAACGTCAAGTTTTGAAAACCAAGGAAAAACATTAGTGATTGATGTCGGCGCCAAGTTCGACTTCAGTAAGGTTGAGGCCTTCAGAAACGCCTATTCCGATCTCGATAGCAATGTTTCACACATCAGTGTTGATCTATCACGCACCGAATACATGGATAGTTCTGCATTAGGCATGCTGCTCAACATGCAAAAATCACTAGCAGGCAGAGAACTGAGTTACAGCATCGAAAATGCGCGTCCGCAGGTTGCTAAAATCCTACAAATATCTCGCTTCGACAAGAAATTTGACATCAAATAATCATTAAGAGATCCACACACCGTGAAAATTCTTATTGTCGATGACGAGAGTATAAATCGTACTCTATTGGCCAACATGCTTTATAACGCGGGTTATAAAGATTGTGTTGAAGCAGAGAATGGCGTAGACGCTATCGAGCTGTTTGTAGAAGAGAAGCCAGACTTAGTTTTACTCGATGTAGTAATGCCTGGGTTGTCTGGTTTTGACGTTGCGTCAAAAATTCGAAATCTAGCCGATGAGACTTACCTACCCATTCTTTTTATTACCGCACTTGAAGACAATGAAAGCTTAGTTCGCTGTCTTGAAGTTGGCGGAAACGATTTTGCTACAAAGCCCTTCGACCGTCATATCCTCATTGCAAAAATAAGAGCGCATCTGCAGATACGGGCGTTAAGCGATCGCATTGAGCAGCAAAACAAAACACTTCGGTTGTTCAATCAGCGGGTTGAGCGCGAGCACGCCATCGTTGAGCATATATTTAGCCACGCTATTGTTAATCGTCCTGAAGTTTTGTCACACTTTGATTGTCTATTAAAACCAGCCGAGACTTTTAATGGAGACCTTTTCCTTTGCGAAGCAAGTCCAAGTGGAGGAATTTACTTCGTGGTAGGGGACTTTACTGGGCATGGATTAGCGTCAGCAATCGGCGCACTACCCGTAACCCGAGCATTTCGGGAATTGACGCAGCAAGGCGTTTCTATAGCTGAGATCACCTCTGAACTAAATCGAATCCTTTTAACTTTTCTTCCAAGCGACATGTTTATGGCTGCCGTCATCGGAGAAATTAATGCGGCGGGTAATCGCGTAAATCTATGGCAGGGGGGAATGCCAGAAGTAGTCGTTCCAGCGAAGACCGATATTGCACTTCGCACGATACCCTCTCGGCATATGGCCCTTGGAATATTGGATGAAAGTGAACTCAATACAGACTACGACACAATTAATTTAGGGCATAACGAGCAGCTCGTTATCTATAGCGATGGTCTGATTGAAATAGTAGATGCAAACGGAGAAATGCTTCAGGAAGAAGGGTTCGCTAACATCATAAAAGCGCAAATGCAGGTACAAGGAAAAGTAGACGCCCAGTCGCTCTTTCGTCAAGCCATAGCGCACGGTCCTTCATCCACATTAAGTGACGATGTCACTCTAGTGGTTTTCAATGCTAAACCCATAAATATATCCACTTTTCGTAATGCAGGCGAGGGCTTGCCTTCCGTCCATGAAATTGCCCTTAATGCCTCTCACCTAAAGCAGCCTGATATTCTTCAGCGAATATTGCAACTGGCTGGGCAGTGCGAAGGCATACAAAACATACGTTCCGTTTTGTACACTGTTCTTACCGAGCTTTTCAACAATGCGCTAGACCACGGCATTTTAAAGCTTGAATCTAAAGTTAAAACTGACATCGAAGGTTTTCATCAGTATTACGCAGAGCGAGATGCTTCTCTAAAGGCGCTAAGCCATGGCCGAATTAATATTCGTATCGAATCTTTACCGTCAGAGGGTAAAGTACTATTACAAGTACAAGACAGTGGCGAAGGGTTCAGTTGGGATAGAGGTCGAACCTTATCAGTTCAAAGTAATGGGCAAGAATTAAGTCATGGTCGTGGTTTACCCCTAATTCATGCACTTTGCGAAAAGGTTTGGTTTGAGGATGGAGGCAAGAAAGTAATTTGCCTGCTTGATACCGAGTATTGAGCCTTTTCTATAGAGTAATTTTCTCAATTAGCCACTATTCACTCGATAATCTAGATAATCGGTTTATTAATCGAATTTTCCTTTCCTCAAGTAGAAATTAAAGAAATTATCGTGCCACTAGCAAGGTTGCACAATGTATTACTGAGGATTTATGCTGAAATCATTTTTAAAATTATTTGAAGATTCACACAAAGACAGGGAACCTGCTTACACGGTCGAATTGGCAACTGCGGCGTTACTGAGTGAGATAGTTAATGCAGATAACGAAGTTACTGACGTTGAAAAAGAAGAATATGAAAAGCAACTTAAGAAGCATGTGAATGTGGATGAGGATGCAATGGCGCTTCTTCTTAAAAGAGGGCAAGAGACTTCAGAAGAAGCGGTAGACCTTGTGCATTTTACTCAAGTGTTGAACAAACACTGTAGTGCGGATGAAAAAGTTAGCGTTGTAAAAAGCCTTTGGATAATTGCGTATGCCGATTCGTCTCTCGCGCCACTTGAGGAAAGCACCATCAGGCAAATTGCAGATCTACTATATGTACCACACAGCGAGTTTATAAAAACAAAGCTTTCTGTCGTTGAGAACACGCCTGCTAATTAAAACCGTAAAGAGAGTAATTGGGACTTTCTTAAATTTCCGTTTTACTTTCTATGCGCCTGCCTTACTATTGTGAACAAAAAAGTAGGCGACCGTACACGGTGAATAAACCATTTCGTGTCACGTGTACAGCTCGCGAGAGAAACGTTAAGTAGTAAGTGAAGGACACATGTGTGTTTAAAACCCTGAAGATTTCTATTGGTCTTGTGATCGTAGCGACTATGTCGATATTGGCTGTGTCCATCGTTGTAATAAACAAAGTAGATCACAACGAGTCCGTGATTGATGTTGTAAGGGATAATACTGCTGCGTTGAGTAATTCAGTGGCGTTGCAGCTTGCGGTTTTGATGGAAAGGAACCCTGGAAATAACGCGCTGATATCATCCGTATTTCAGCCAATCAAAGCCCATGAATATTTGTTATCAGCTACGCTTTACGATAACGATTATAATGTTATATCAACGATAAACGGCGAACGTGTTAGTGAAATCGAGGACCAACGTGTCCCTCGATTGCCAGAAGATGCTCCTTTTGGCATTACGCAGTACGACGATGTGCTTGTGGCGCATCAGATTGTAGGAAGTAGCCTTTATCCAATGGGACATATGGTCCTTTATATTGATGTTGAGCACGCAAAAACAAAAGATACCGCTCGCGAAATTCTTAGGCAATTGCCAGTCATACTCGTCATTTGGCTGTTCTGCGTGAGCATCTGCATCATCATTTTATACCGATTAGTGTCGCCTCTTACCTCCCTTTGTCGATTCACTCAAGACGTGTTTGAGTCAAAAGATTACGCCTTGAGAAATTCTTTAAACGCTTCAAATGAAATTGGTCAACTAGCTCGCAATATCAACAACTTGTTAGATGCAATTGAAGTTGAATTACTGGTGAATTTTGAGCAAAAACAAACGCTAGTTGATCAACAAGAAACCATGTCACGACTTGCTAACTTTGACAGCTTAACAGGGTTACCCAATAGGCAGTTCGTTCTCGACAATCTAAGGTTAGAATTGGCGAGAGCCAAAAGAAATGAAGAAGACTTGCTTCTGTTGTTTTTTGACTTAGATGGTTTTAAAGGGATCAACGATTCTTTAGGACATGAAACTGGCGATCTTATCCTTATCGAAGTGGCCGACAGAGTGCAATGTTTACTGCGCGATGGTGACTTGTTTGCCCGTTTAGGTGGCGACGAATTTTTGGTCCTTCCTGATAGAGACGCCTCTACAAAACACGCACAGAGTCTAGCCAATCGGTTAATCACAGCTTTTGACGAACCCTTTGAGCTTCGTGGCCTGTCTTTAACGGTAGGGCTTAGCGTCGGGATAGCTAAAGCATCAGATGCATCGTACGATCTTAGTGAACTTATGAGCAACGCTGACTTGGCTATGTATCGGTCTAAAGCTCGTGGTAGAGGAAGCTACACGCTATTCACGCCCGATATGGTCGAATCCCATAAGCGAAAACTGCTTTTGGCAAACGGCATCGAAAAGGGCCTTACCAATGACGAGTTCGTGCTTTACTATCAAGTGAAAGTGAATAATGACGGCAGAGTCATTGGCGTAGAGGCATTGATTCGTTGGCAGCATCCTGAATTTGGATTGGTTATGCCCAACGAATTTATTCCCATTGCAGAGCAGGGGGGCAAAATAACGGCCATAACCCGCTGGGTAATAAAGCGTGTCTGCATTGATATGCCTACCCTCAAGCAATGGGCTTCGTCCCCATTTAGGGCGTCTATTAACTTATCGGGGCACGATTTAAGAAGTACACAACTGTTCGATTATATTTATAGTACTTTTACTTCGCACAATGTTAATCCTGAAAATTTCGAGTTTGAAGTAACGGAAAGTGCCTATCTCGAAAATTTTGCACTTTCTAATAAATTTTTTAGACGTATTGGAAACATGGGATGTGCAATAGCACTTGATGATTTTGGTACGGGCTACTCGTCGTTGAGTTACCTTACTCAAATAACCATAGATACGCTGAAAGTCGACAGACAATTTGTAATGGAACTTCAAACGTCAGAGCGAAGTCGCCTTGTAACCGGGGCCATAATCGACCTCGCAAAACGCCTATCTCTATCAGTGTGTGCCGAGGGCATAGAGAACCTTGAACAGTGGGACTATTTGAAGCAGCATGGTTGCGACAATGTTCAAGGCTTCTTATTCAGCAAGCCCATTCCACTTGCATCGTTGATAGATTCCCCTCGCCACTTTAGTAGCGAAGAGTTTGCCTAATCCCTCGGGAGTGCAGACTCAGTTTCTCTGACATTCTTTCATGTGTGTGTTTCTTAATTGCAACACACTGTGTGTTCTTATATGAGTTGGTGTGAGAAAATATTACTTATTAATCTGATTTGTAAGTGTTTTATCCTCTTGGTCTGAAAATCGCATAATATAAATCGCATAGTAGAAATGTGGTCAATTATGATAGTGGTTGATTGAAAACTAGTGATACTATTTATACGCTTTTCCTATTTTTAACGTTACAAAGCAGAAGATAGAAAAAGTGTTCAGAGAAGGATTTTATAAGCATTTATGCGGAGGATTCATGATGAAACGTCTCGAAAAAGTTTTATTAGCACTTTGTGCTGTAGCTGCAGTGCAAGCCATATCGGTAGCGGATGCGCATGCCAATCCAGCACGCTCACTCTTGCAACAATTAGACACAAACAAAGATGGGCTCATTTCACTTAAAGAAGCGGTTCGTCACACCGGACTACTTCGAAATTTTGGGTTGATTGACGACAACGAAGACGGAAAGCTTTCAGAATCTGAATTAGCTAAAAGTAAGTTAACGCCTGGAAACGAAAAACTCACGGCAAGTGAATAACTCAAACAAATAAGCATAAGAGGGTAAGGTTCTGATAAACAAGGTTTCGTTTGGCAAGCGAATAGTCCAGCTAGGTTCGCTTAGGCAGTTGACGTTAGTTAGCTTTTTACTGGCCCTTATTCCTCTTATTGCTCTGCTTTGGCAGAGTCAGAGCGACTTAGCTAAAGTTGGGCAAATGACAACGCTTGAAACACGTTTTGTGGTGGATGTTGTAGGCGATATGCAGCGCTTAGATAACGCTGTTGTGGACGTTGAGAGAAGTATTCGTCAGTTCGCGGTGTTGAGAAGCGATCAGGTCGCCTCACTATCGGATAATGCTATTGAGCAGTTCACACTTGCTGCCGATAACTTATGTCAGGCATTGTCGGTTCCCACTACGTGTTCCCGTTTATCTGGCCAACTAAACCAACTAGCAGACTACCGTACTATTGAAGATCAACTGCTGCTCAATGCTTATTTGGCCTCGATAGGCGATAGCGTGGAACAACTTCGTGACGACGTTGAAGCGGTTATTAATGAGCGAGTCCAAGTTCAACAGGACGATCTCAATGCCATGCAAGCTAAACAGGCTTGGTCTACAGCAATGTTGGTCAGTGTCTCTCTGCTACTTATATTGCTGGGCAGTCAGCTTATTGTTAACCCCGTAAATAACCTCAAAAAAATTATTAGGATCATGGCGCACAGTGACGGTGAATTACCGCCACTATCAACCCAAGCGCCAAGAGAGCTTATCGACGTTGAAAAAGATTTACATTGGCTTTATGACCGCTTACAGCAGCTGGAGCACATCAGAACTGCATTGCTGCGACATGCTGCTCATGAGTTAAAAACCCCACTCGCTAGCATTAAAGAAGGCTGTAGTTTGCTTTCCGAAAACGTAGTGGGAGACTTAAATGATAGCCAAAGAGAAATTCTGTCATTACTTACATCAAGTACACATCGCTTAAATACGCTGGTGGAGAAGTTACTCGATTACAATCTGCTCTTACAGCAAGCTCAGCCGAAGGTCGTTAAAAGCGATGCGAAAAAGTTGGTCTCGGCGTGTTTAGAGGATTATGCCTTAGCTATTCAAGATAGAGAAGTAGACGTAAATATCGTCTCAACTGATGTAAACGTTGATGAAGAACTATTCAGGCGAATACTTGATAACCTAGTTTCTAACGCTGTAGCCCATGGCGCAGTGGGTAGACCAATCAATATTCATCTTTACAACGAAAATGGAAACCTAGTGCTGGATGTGGCTAACCGTGGCAAACGCATAGCGCCAGAATCAGTACCTACATTGTTTGAACCCTTTATTCGTGGTCCAGAGCCGAGAAATGACAATGTCATAGGAACTGGTCTTGGGCTATCTATTGTTGCCGATTGTGCTCGACTAATGCATGGTGATGTACGCGTGGTAGATGTAGACTATGCAGATGTTTGCTTTAGAGTGACCATTCCGCAGCAGGAAAAGTAAAATGAGAATAAGTGGTTTAATTGTCGCCTTACTGGTTCTGACAGGATGTCAGAGTTTAACCAGAAACAATGACAGTGCAGGTGAGCCTGAGAAGGTAACGCCTGTAGTGAAGGTAGAGCGCGGTTTTTGTTTGTTTGATGAGCCGCCGCAGAATTTTGAAAATAATTGCGATGCAACCTTTTGGTTAAATACGTGGATTGATGCTGCCAATCAACCTTGGCTAGCGAGAAAGCAAACGTTGAGTGCTTTGAGCAAATCGACCTTCGATACCTTACATGCATACATATTAACGCTGCCTAATGATACGCCTTATCAAGATCGACTAAGAGCGCAATTAGCACTTGATGCTATTGCGAAGGAACTTACCCCGGCAGCGCAAGAGTTAATAAGGGTTGTTGCCGGTGCACAAAACAATCAGGTTATGCAGCTAGAGTCAGCGATGGTTGTGTTAGAGCAAGAGAATACGTCTCGGGGTGAGAAGTTAAAAGTGCTTGAAAAAGAAGTAGATAACCTGCGCAAAAAATTAGAAGAATTGTTGCAAATAGAAGCGACATTGATGGATAAAAACAGGAGTACACAACAGTGAGCGAAAAGGCGAGTAGTAACCCTAACTTATTGTTGGTTGATGATGATAAAAGCTTATTGCGCCTACTAACCATTCGCTTAGAAGGTGAAGGCTATGAAGTAACCGCGGTTGAAGACGGGCAATCGGCATTGCGAAAACTTCAAAATGAAAGTTTTGATGTTGTGTTAAGTGACCTGCGGATGCCAGGCTTAGATGGCTTAAGCCTGTTTGAAGAAATCATGGGGATTAGAAAGGATATTCCAGTGATTCTTATGACAGCACATGGCACGATTGCCGATGCGGTTGCAGCAACACAGCGTGGTGTGTTTGGTTTCTTGCCAAAGCCTGTGGATCATGACGAATTACGGGCCTTGCTGCAAAAAGCACTTAGTCAGTCTCAGGCGGCGCAGCCAGGAGACTGGGCAAAAGATATTATCACCCGTTCTCCAGAGATGCTAAACGTGTTAGACCAAGCGTTTCGTATTGCCAAGCGAGAAGTGTCTGTCCTTATTAGTGGGGCGAGTGGAACGGGAAAAGAATTACTTGCTAATGCTATTCATAAAGCGAGTAACCGCAGTGATAAACCATTTGTAGCGATTAACTGCGGTGCGTTGCCAGAAAACTTGCTTGAATCAGAACTTTTTGGCCATGCTAAAGGGGCATTTACTGGCGCGGTTGCTGCGCACTCCGGCTTGTTTAGAGAAGCGGACGGCGGTACGCTTTTTCTTGACGAAATTGGTGATATGCCAATGACCCTTCAAGTTAAATTATTGCGCGCGCTGCAGGAACGTCAGATTCGTCCAGTGGGTAGCAGCAAGCATGTAGATATCGATGTGCGTATTATTTCAGCAACGCATAAAGATCTTCACAAAGAAATGGAAGAAGGTACCTTCCGTGAGGATCTGTACTATCGCTTAAACGTAGTGAATTTAAAGCTTCCATCACTTAAATCGAGAAGTGAGGACATTCCTCTTCTGGCGCGTTCTCTGTTGCAACAGAGTGCGCAGCGTCATGGCGTAAATGCAAGTCAGTTCTCTGATGATGCAATGCAGCAGCTTGTAACGTCATCATGGCCTGGCAATGTGCGTCAATTGGTTAATGTGGTAGAGCAGTGCGTAGCGTTAACACAAACCCCAGTGATACCGCTTCATTTGGTAGAGCAGGCGCTATCTGCTACCAAGCAAAGCTGGCCTACGCTCACAGAAGCTCGGGATGCCTTCGAGCAACAATATCTGCACAAGCTTCTTA
This sequence comes from Alteromonas sp. KUL150, assembly GCF_009811475.1. Taxonomy (NCBI): domain Bacteria; kingdom Pseudomonadati; phylum Pseudomonadota; class Gammaproteobacteria; order Alteromonadales; family Alteromonadaceae; genus Alteromonas; species Alteromonas sp. KUL150. Next base: position 12,348 of record NZ_BLIJ01000028.1, on the reverse strand, counting down.
AAATGACCGATGGAAATGTGACGCGTGCGGCAGAATTAGCCGGCAGAAACCGCACTGATATGCACAAGTTAATGAAAAAGCACGAGCTGGATGCAGCTGACTTTAGGTAAGTCAAACAACATCTGAAAACAAAAAACGCATCGTTTAATTCATTTAGCGATGCGCTTTTTGGGTTTTAAGAAAGGACTTATCAATTCTCAGGGGTTTGTGAAAATGATGGTTTCAACAAGTCGAGCGTAATGCTTTAGCTTATTGATTTCGTCTTCAGTAAACTCACGCGCCTGATCATAAAGCAAACAAAGCGTGCCTAGTTCATAGCCATCCTGGTTTCGTAAAATAACGCCCGCATAAGCGCGAATGAACGGGCTACCCGTTACCAATGGGTTATTAGCAAAAAGTTTATCTGCTTTAGCATCCGAAACGATAAGATATTCTTCCTCCGCGATAGCATACGTACAAAATGAAATGTTGCGCGGGGTTTCGGCTACGTCCATACATTGTCTAGATTTAAACCATTGACGGTCTTCTGCTACTAAGCTTACTAGACAAGTTTTACAATCGAATTCAGCTTGTACTTCTTTAGTAAGGGCATCTAGTCGCTCATCGGGCGATGTGTCTAAAATGTTCAATGAATGCAGCGCATCTAGACGTTCTTTTTCATACTGAATATCCATACTCTTCCCTAATTTAAATCAAGCCGAAATAAAAAGCGCCCTAGCTAGCGCTCTAAAGGTTTAGATTAGAAAATATTAATAAATCAAAAAAGCGCATTTTGCGCGGGCTGATACCTTAAAGCAAGATTATTCAGCTTATAGTGTGATGAATAATCGTTATAGATATCAATAAGCTGTTGAGCAAGCCAAGGTGCATCTTTGTTGTCGGGGCGGTGACAGAAGAAATACACGTCTTTTCCTTCTTCTTGCCACTGACACACTTTCTTCACCCAAGGTAATAAACAACGTCTATTATCTTCATCCACATCGTTCCCTACAAAGCGCACAATGGGAGTATTACCTGTAGCAATAACGTTTACGGGAACTCGGGGCTTTTTCTGCCTGACCTCTTCAAGCATCGCACGTCGAACTGTTCCCCCTGCATCTAAAGACCCAGTAAATAGCGCTCGGGTGTCCATAATAATTCTATTTGCACCGTGTCGAATTAAAAGTTGGTTAAGTACTTTTTCTTTATCACCTTTAGCGAAAAACGCCAAGTGTCGCACTTCAACCGCTACGTTTAACTCTTGGGGTAACGCCGCTAAAAAGGTATCCAGAACGGGCAGTTTTTCTGGCCCGAAAGAAGCGGGAAGTTGCAGCATCATTAACCCGAGCTTTTCTCGTAGCGGCCTTAGCAAAGAAAGCTGTTGGGCAACTTCTTCATCACAATACTGCAATTGATGTACATGAGTAATGTTCTGGTGAAATTTAAAAGTAAATCGAAAACCTTCGGGCACCGACTCGCTCCATCTCGCCACAGCATCTTCGTTGGGAAGTGAGTAAAACGTGGTATTACCTTCAACCGTATTACATTCCTTTGCATACAGCGACAACCCATTATCAGACTTGGGGTAGTTAGCAAACCATGAGCTTGGCCAATGGCTGTGTTGCCACATCGGTAACCCAATGTAGAGATTTCCTCGGGATATAGCGGAATTGTGCATATTTGTCATTGGGCTTTATGAAGCATTTGTTTATACTATGCGACCTTTAAATCATTACATTATGCATGTAGTGGGCGGGCCAGCTAATTGGCCAGCAAGTTTACGCGATTTTTGGCAAAGTCTTAAGCCCAAAAGTAAGCGGTTTTGAACGCCAATTCACTGCATGCGAAGCAAGAAAAAACATCAGGGGTCAAGGACCATGCGCACAGATTACTGTGGGAATATCGATTCATCATACATTGGACAAGAAGTTACCCTTTGCGGGTGGGTTAATAAGCGTCGCGATTTAGGCGGTGTCATTTTCATCGACTTACGCGATCGCGAAGGTATCGTACAAGTGGTGTTCGACCCAGATTTACCAGACGTCCTATCGGTAGCTAACACGTTACGTGGTGAATTCTGTATAAAGCTAACGGGTAAAGTACGCGCGCGCCCTGAAGGTCAAGTTAACAAAGACATGCGCACAGGTGAGATTGAGATCTTAGGCACAGGCCTTGAAGTCATCAATAAATCTGACGTGCTTCCATTAGACTGGAACCAGGAAAACTCAGAAGAGCAGCGCCTTCGTTACCGTTACCTAGACCTTCGCCGCCCGGTAATGAGCCAACGCTTACAATTCCGTGCAAAAGTAACCGGTGCTGTACGTCGCTTTTTAGAAGAAGAAGGTTTCCTTGATATTGAAACGCCTATTCTTACTAAGGCAACGCCAGAAGGTGCACGTGACTACCTAGTGCCTAGCCGCACACACAAGGGCGAATTCTTTGCACTTCCGCAGTCGCCACAGCTTTTTAAACAGCTCCTGATGATGTCGGGTATGGACCGTTACTATCAAATCGTTAAATGCTTCCGCGATGAAGATTTACGAGCTGATCGCCAGCCAGAATTTACCCAAATCGATATTGAGACCACGTTCTTAGACGCTGATGGCGTAATGTCTATTACCGAGCGCATGATCCGCGACCTGTTCAACAAAATGCTAAACGTTGACCTTGGTGGCTTCCCGCGCATGACGTATAAAGAAGCCATGACGCGCTTTGGTAGCGACAAGCCTGACTTGCGTAACCCGCTAGAGTTAACCGACGTTGCAGACTTGCTTGCAGACGTTGACTTCAAAGTATTCAGCGGCCCGGCAAACGACCCTAAAGGTCGCGTTGCGGCTATTCGCGTACCAGGTGGCGCGTCGCTCTCGCGTAAACAAATTGATGATTACACTAAGTTTGTCGGTATTTACGGCGCGAAAGGCCTGGCGTGGGTCAAAGTTAATGATGCGGATGCAGGACTTGAAGGCTTGCAGTCGCCAATTCTTAAATTCCTTACGGAAGACATCACTAACGCCATGTTAGAACGTACTGGCGCGCAAAGTGGCGATATTCTATTGTTTGGTGCAGACAGCTACACCGTAGTTACCGAAGCCATGGGCGCACTTCGTCTTAAGCTTGGTGAAGACTTTGAGCTTCTTGAAGGCGAGTGGAAACCACTTTGGGTTGTCGACTTCCCAATGTTCGAAGAGTTTGACGGTCAGCTTCACGCTATCCACCACCCGTTCACTGCGCCTCGTGATTTAACGCCAGAAGAGCTTAAAGCTAACCCTGCTGAAGCCTTATCTGACGCTTACGATATGGTATTGAACGGTGTTGAATTAGGCGGTGGTTCTGTACGTATTCACAATGAAGACATGCAATCTACGGTATTCAACATTCTTGGCATTGACGATGAAGAAGCGAAGAACAAGTTTGGTTTCTTGCTTGATGCACTGCGTTTTGGTGCGCCGCCGCATGCAGGCCTTGCGTTTGGTCTCGACCGCCTGGTAATGCTTATGACTGGCGCGACGTCTATCCGTGATGTGATGGCGTTCCCTAAAACGACCACGGCGGCATGTCCGTTAACATCGGCGCCTAGCCCTGCAAATCCTCAGCAGCTTGAAGAGCTAGCTATTGCAACGGTGAAAAAGCAATCGTAATTTATGGCGTATAAGAAGCCTGAATCTGCACTGGTAGTGTTGTATGACCAACACTACCGAGTGCTGCTTTTACAGCGACAAGACGACCCTACCTTTTGGCAGTCGGTAACAGGCGCATTGGAAGATGGCGAGCTGCCCTTAGAAACAGCATATCGCGAGGTGCGTGAAGAAATTGGCATCGATGCCAAAGCACACGGATTTATGGTTAACGACCACGGTAAGCAAAACAAATATGTTATTCGTAGTCGGTGGCTACACCGTTATCCCCCAGGGACCGTGCACAATACAGAGCACGTATTTTCCCTTCAAATAAACAGCGATTTACCCATTGTTTTAACAGAGCACTTGCAGTACGAATGGGTGTCAAAAGATGAAGCGCTCACGCGTTTATGGTCTCCCTCAAATAGAGAAGCGGTATCTTTGTTTGTACCGAGTGTGCCTTAATGGTTATACTGGGTATAGATCCAGGTTCTCGGATTACAGGCTACGGTTTAATTGCGCGTAAGCAAGGTAAACTGGTGTATGTGGCAAGCGGGTGCATTCGCGTTGGAACGACAGATTTGCCTTCTCGTCTTGCTAACATTTTTACCGGGGTTGGCGATATTATTCGTCAATATAAACCCGACCAGTTTGCTATTGAGCAAGTATTTATGGCGAAAAACCCTGATTCAGCGTTAAAGCTTGGTCAAGCGAGAGGTGCCGCTATTGTGGCAGCCACCCAAGCGCAACTTCCTGTTGCTGAATACAGCGCAAGGCAAATTAAGCAGTCGGTAGTTGGAAAAGGTGGCGCAGATAAAACGCAAGTTCAGCACATGGTCAAACACCTGCTGAATTTAAGCGGCACGCCACAGGCCGATGCTGCCGATGCATTAGCCGTTGCCTTGTGTCATGCACACACCGAACAGAGCCTGATAAACATGGCAGGACAAGCACGAAAAACCGTTCGTGGTCGTTTGCGCTAAACCAGCCTAAAGCTCACGGTTTTACAGAGATAATTCATGATTGGACGAATTCGCGGTACGTTGGCTGAGAAACAGCCTCCGGAAATTCTTGTTGATGTAGCCGGTGTTGGTTACGAAATTCACATGCCTATGACTAGTTTCTATCAATTACCTGCGGTAGGTGAAGAAGTAGTGGTATATACACATTTTGTGGTTCGTGAAGACGCCCAGTTGCTGTTTGGTTTTGCTGATAAAATGGAAAGAGGGTTATTCCGAGAGCTAATTAAAGCGAACGGTGTGGGTCCGAAGCTAGGTTTAGCTATTTTATCAGGTATGTCAGCAGGGCAATTTTTGGCGAGCGTACAAAATGAAGATGTATCTGCGCTGGTAAGCTTACCGGGTATAGGCAAGAAAACTGCAGAGCGTTTAGTGGTAGAGCTGAAAGACCGGTTGGCGAAATTTGGTAAAACGCAAAGCATTACTATGCCGCCACCTAGCAGCGATTTGCTTTCGGGTAACAGTATAGTAGCGTTAAATGACACCCGCGAAGAGGCACAAAGTGCACTGATCGCACTCGGTTACAAACCAGCCCAAGCGAGTAAGCTAGTCGACAGCGTATATAAAGAGGGTATGGAAAGTGAAGCCCTCATTCGCGAAGCATTAAAAGCGGCCATTTAATGGCGTACAGTGAAGATGTCTCCATTGAGATAGGCTATCTTCGCATCACCGTTTAAAGTAGAACTATCATGATTGAAGCCGACAGACTGATTACGCCTGAAGCCAGTACCGAAGACGAGGTCATCGATCGCGCCATTCGCCCTAAAATGCTAGCAGACTATACAGGGCAGCCTCACGTTTGTGAGCAAATGGAAATTTTTATTCAAGCTGCGCGTAATCGCGACGATGCGCTAGACCACCTACTTATTTTCGGTCCGCCAGGACTGGGTAAAACCACGCTTGCGAACATTGTGGCAAATGAAATGGGCGTGAACATTAAAACCACGTCAGGCCCTGTGCTTGAAAAAGCCGGAGACTTGGCCGCACTGCTTACCAACCTTGAACGGAACGACGTATTATTTATCGATGAAATACATCGCTTAAGCCCAGTAGTAGAAGAAATTCTTTATCCTGCTATGGAAGACTATCAGCTTGATATTATGATAGGTGAGGGGCCCGCAGCGCGTTCTATTAAATTAGATCTCCCTCCGTTTACCTTAGTGGGCGCCACAACCCGTGCAGGCTCGTTGACGTCGCCATTACGCGACCGTTTCGGCATTGTACAGCGCTTAGAGTTTTACAACGTAAAAGATCTCACCAGTATCGTTGCCAGAAGTGCGAGCTATCTTAACTTAGAAATGAACGAAGAAGGCGCACAAGAAGTGGCACGGCGCTCTCGAGGAACGCCTCGTATTGCGAATCGTCTACTTCGCCGCGTCCGCGACTATGCAGAAATTAAATCTGACGGTACGGTTGGAGCCGACACGGCTGCTAAAGCGCTAGATATGCTTGACGTAGACAAAGAAGGTTTCGATTACATGGACCGCAAATTGCTTACTGCTATTATCGAAAAGTTTGATGGTGGTCCAGTAGGCTTAGACAATTTAGCGGCAGCCATTGGCGAGGAGAAAGAAACCATAGAAGACGTAATTGAGCCGTTTCTTATTCAGCAAGGTTTTTTACAGCGCACGCCACGTGGCCGTATTGTTTCACAGCGCGCCTACCTTCATTTTGGCTTCGCTCCCTCTGAGTAATTTCCCACTCTATTAGCAATAGAGCAACGTTGTCATTAAAGCCTAACAGGATTGCTGGGCTTTTTTGGGTATTAACCACTGTAAGTCAACGCTCGAATAAGGAATGCGTAGTTGTATCAGTGCCGTCTTACACATGAGTTTTGTGCTGAATTATTGTGAAGCGCAAGCTTAAAGTGGATGGCCGATATAGATTGATAATTCAAGTGCTTAGCTAATATATTTTAGGCAAAAAAAAGCCCGCTCATTGAGCGGGCTAAAACAACAAGTGTTGAAGGAAATAAATCCAGGGAACTCATGTCTAACAGGAGAATATCTCTTGCATGATCGTGCTAAGCACCATCACGCTCTGTACGACTGATGCTGTGCATTATAGGGAGAGCAGAAAAAACTACAATTGAGTAAAATTGTGTTTTTAAATTAGAAAAACTAATGTGTTAACCAAGTGTTTAATATTGGTTTTTATTTGATTAAATGTTAGCTTTGCTGGGGTTTTTAAGCGGTTTTTTTAACTGCATTTTGTCGCGATAAATAGCTAATTTAACTCTGTTTTGGATTATTAATTCTTTAGGTAAAGGAATGTTTATGCATTTACATCAGGTAAGAGTGTACTACGAAGATACTGACGCAGGCGGTATTGTGTATTATGCGAACTACCTAAAGTTTATGGAGCGGGCGCGAACTGAATGGCTTCGCGAGCTGGGGTTTGAACAAGATACCTTGATGGAACAATCCATCGCTTTTGTCGTCAAACACGTTGAAATGCATAATTATGCGCCTGCACGGTTCAATCAGCTGTTGAGTATTGAAACTCGCGTTGTAGAATTGAAAGGCGCTAGTATGACGTTTCAACAAATTATTAAAAATGAACAAGGTGTTACCTTAGTAACAGGAAATATTAAGGTTGCCTGCGTCGATTTGGCAGTTATGAAGCCAAAAAGACTACCACGTATATTGTTAGGGGAAATTTCGCGTGTCATCTGATCTCACTTTTATTGGCTTGTTCCTTCAAGCCAGCTTTATTGTCCAGCTTGTTATGCTTTTGCTATTGAGCGTTTCTGTTGCGTCGTGGACTTTTATATTTCAAAGAAGCAAGGCGCTTTCTGCAGCACGTAACGAAATGCGTCAATTTGAAGATAAATTCTGGTCTGGTGCTGATCTTAATCGTTTGTATCAAGAACTTTCTGCGAGAACCAACCTAACAGGCATGGGCAGTATCTTTTGTTCAGGCTTTAAAGAGTTTGTTCGTTTGCGCAAGTCAAACACCGCAACGAACGGGATCGTCGATGGTACTTACCGTGCTATGCGCGTTTCGATGTCCCGTCAGGTTGAAGAGCTTGAAAGCCGGCTACCCTTTTTAGCCACCGCAGGATCTATTAGTCCTTATATCGGTCTGTTTGGTACTGTTTGGGGGATTATGAATGCCTTCATCGCACTAGGAGAGGTACAACAAGCGACGCTAGCTATGGTGGCACCTGGAATTGCAGAGGCGCTAATCGCAACTGCTATCGGCCTCTTTGCGGCTATTCCAGCGGTGATCGCATATAACCGTTTCAGTCACCAAGTTGAAAAGCTAGAAAATAGCTACGGCAACTTCATGGAAGAGTTTTCTGCAATCCTTCACCGCCAAGCCGTTGCTGCGCAAGCACAACAACAAGCCTAAGCGTTTACAATCCAAACGGAGGACTTGTTATGTATGTAAGAAAACGTCGCAGGCCGGTATCAGAAATAAACGTAGTGCCTTATATCGACGTGATGCTGGTACTGCTTATTATCTTTATGGTTACGGCGCCGCTTATTTCTCAAGGGGTAAAGGTAGACTTGCCTAAAGCAAGTGCGAACCCTATAGAACAAGAGGATACTCCGCCTATTATTGCGTCTGTAGACGTAAAAGGTCGCTATTTTCTTAATGTAGGAGAAGACCAGGAGTCTCCAATTAGCGCAGATGAACTCGGTGCTATTGTAAAAGCACAATTGACCAAAGAGCCTAATACGCCAGTAGTAGTTAAAGGTGACGGACAAGTTGCGTACAACGAGGTCATACAGTTAATGGTGTTATTACAGCAGGCTGGAGTACCTTCAGTAGGGTTGATGACGGATCCGGTTGAGTAATATAGATATGTCAAAACCCGAAGTGTCGAAAAGCACATCAAACGCGAATGCATCCAATAGCGCAAAAGGCGATGTGAAGACGCAAAAGACCAGCAATATAAGCCCAGAACAAATGGGCTTATATAAATCGATTGGCTTGCATATCATTATCGCCGCTCTGTTGCTTATTAGCGTCAGTTTCTCTCCTGAGCCTTTGCCGAGCATGCCGTCGAATGCACCTGTAATTGAGGCGACTTTTATTGATGCCCAAGCGATAGCCGACCAGAAAAAAGCTCAGGCACAAGCGGAAGCACAAGCAAGAGCTGAAGAGCAAGAGAAACAGAGACAAGCGCAAGCGGCTGCCGAGAAAAAACGCCAACAGCAGCTTGCTGCAAAGCGCGCAAAGGAAAAGCGTGAAGCCGAGGCAGCCGAAGCTAAACGTCAAAAAGATCTAGAACGCTTAGCGGCGCAGAAAGAAAAAGAGCGAAAAGAACGGGAAGCAAAAGCGAAAGCCGAGGCCGAGCGTAAGAAAAAAGAAGCGGCTGAACGTGCTGAAATGGAAAGGATCATGCAAGAGCAACTTGCACAAGAGCAAGCTGCTCAACAAGAACGCAGGCGTAAACAGGTACTTACTGAAGTAGAGCGCTACACCGCACTAATTCAGCAAACCATTAAGCGCAACTTGTATTCAGACGATAGCTATAACGGTAAAACCTGTCGCTTAAATATACGACTGGCGACCACAGGTTTTGTGACTAGTATCAAGGTACTAGGTGGAAATGATGCTTTGTGTAGAGCCGCCGAAAGTGCCGTACGTCGGGCTGAAAAACTACCCGTGTCCGATGCGCCAGACGTTTATGAGCAGTTAAAAGACATTACTTTAAAAGTGGAATTATAGTGGTATGAAAAAACTAGGTTTATGGATAGCGCTTATTACGATGGTATTTAGTGCCAAAGTGTTTGCATCCTTAGAAATTGTGATAACCGAAGGCGTCGATAGTGCGCGTCCAATCGGGGTTGTGCCATTTAAATGGAAAGGTCAGGGCAGTATGCCTGGCGATATATCTAAAGTTGTGATGGCGGACTTGATGCGAAGCGGTAAGTTTAACCCGGTATCTGTCGACAAAATGCCACAGTACCCCGAGACTGTAGCGCAAGTGAGCTACACAGCATGGGCAACACTTGGCGTTGATACGGTATTGGTTGGGAGTATTGAGCCGCAAGAGGGCGACCGTTATCTGGTAAGCTACGAATTGATTGATATCTTGAAAGGGCAAGTGGATAACGGTCAGGCGAAAGTGCTCAAAAACGGTAGCTTAGTGGCAAGTAACGACCATGTATTAGCTGCACGTCAGGCGGTGATAAACGGGCGAGATTTTCGACAGTACGCGCATCGAATTAGCGACATAGTGTATGAAAAACTAACCGGGGTTCGCGGCGCGTTTCTTACAAAAATCGCTTACGTCATAGTACGTGACCGCGATACGGTTGAAAAACCGTATCAATTAGTTATTGCAGACTATGATGGTGAAAACGAGACGCGCTTATTATCTTCTCCCGAGCCGCTCATGTCGCCCGTATGGTCACCAGATGGCGAGAAGTTAGCTTACGTTAGCTTTGAGAACCGCAGGCCGCAAATTTTCATCCAAGATATTTATACCAGTGAACGCACTCGAATTACTGATTTTCCCGGAATAAACAGTAGCCCCGTGTTTTCACCAGATGGCAAGCAACTTGCTATGGTTTTGTCGAAAGATGGAAACCCTGAACTCTATGTGATGGACTTAGCGACAAAAAATCTTCGTCGAGTTACACGCAATAGAGCGATTGATACGGAGCCTGCATGGCTACCCGACGGCAGTGGTTTGATATTTAGCTCGGAACGGGGTGGTAAACCCCAGATATATAGCGTAAATTTAAATTCTGGGAAAGTAAGGCGAGTCACCTATGTGGGTGAACAAAACCTTGGCGCTACAATTTCCCCAGACGGCAAGCAAATGGTGATGGTTAACCAAACTAATGGGAACTATCACATTGCCAAGCAGTCTTTGGATGGTGGTTCACCGCAAGTACTGACACGGACGTACTTAGATGAATCTCCAAGTATAGCGCCGAACGGAAGCATGATTATATACAGCACCCTTCATGAGGGCACCCAAGTGTTGTCGTTGGTTTCTCTTGATGGGCGTTTTAAAGCTAGGTTACCAGCAGCCAATGGGCAAGTTAAATCGCCAAGTTGGTCACCATTTTTGTTCTAACAATTTAACGACTAAACAATAAAATTTAAGGATTAGTAGGATGCAAATGAATAAAGTGATGAAGAGCTTCATTATCGCATTGCCAGTAGTGACAATGATGGCATGTTCTTCAGGCCCTAGCGAAGAAGAGTTGGCAGCAGAGCGTAACCGTCTAGCCCAAGAGCAAGCCGCTGCGGAAGCCGAAGCTCGTGAAGCAGAAGCTCAGCGTGTTAAAGCAGAAGCTGCTCAGCGTATGAAGCGTCAAGAAGAAATGGTTCAGCAAGAAATGGAAGCGCTGAAAAACGAACAAACCGTTTATTTTGACTTTGACCGCTCAAGCATTAAGCCAGAGTTTCAACGTATACTAGACAAGCACGCGGCGTTTTTGGTGAAAAACCCAAGTACTAAAGTGACCATAGAAGGTCACACTGACAGCCGTGGTACGCCAGAGTACAACATTGCGCTAGGTGAGCGTCGTGCGCAGTCGGTAGAAACTTATCTACTTAATGCAGGCGTTAGCAGCAGCCAAGTAAACGTTGTTTCATACGGCGAAGAAAAACCAGCAGTGATGGGTTCTACTGAGTATGCATTTGCTCAAAACCGTCGCGGAGTGGTTGTTTACCGCTAATGACTTTTCTTACGAATAAGACATTAAAAATGGGCGTCACGTTATGTGCCGCCCTTGCTGTTTCTACCGCATTCGCGCAAGCGCCGGTGGTAGACGCAAACGGCGGCAGCGAATTAGAGCAGCGTATCGTTGTACTAGAGCGCATTGTTAAAAGTCGAACTGAGATGCAGCATAGGCTGCAAACCCAGTTAGACAACATGCAAATGGAAGTGGATCAGCTACGCGGTGCGGTTGAGGTGAATACCAATGAACTTCAAAAAGTACTAGAGCGTCAGCGTGAGCTTTATCTTGAAATCGATAAGCGCGTAGAAGCACTTAAGCAAAGCGGAGCGTTACAGGGTAGTGCGATGCCTAGTGCTGGCGTTGATTCCGGCTCTGTGAGCTCTCCAGCGTCTTCTACACCAACGCAAGCAGCTCAAGCGGGTGAAGATGAAGCCTACGAAAATGCGGTAAATCTGATCCTTAAGTCTCGTGAGTACGATAAAGCCATTCCTGCATTTCAATCGTTCATTTCACGCTTCCCCAACAGTGGCTATGCGCCGAATGCGCACTATTGGCTGGGGCAGCTGTTGTTTAATAAACAGCAGTGGAGTGAAGCAAGCGAACAATTCAATATCGTTGCTAATCGCTTTACCGATTCGACTAAGCGACCTGATGCCTTACTAAAACTCGGTGTCATTGCAGAGCGGACAGGGGACAGTGCAACAGCACGACAGCTGTTTCAACAAGTTATAAACGAATACCCAGATTCTTCTGCAAAACGTTTAGCAGAATCTAGATTAAATAACTTGTAATGAACAAAGCCTCTTTTAAAGAGGCTTTTTTATTGTTTTATCTTTTTATTTTTTAGGAATATTCTATTTAGACGGCTAAAATCTTCTGCACCAAATCTTGCTTCTATCCGTAACAAATCGAGAAAACTCACCGAAGGCTGGTATAAATACCCAGCGATTTGTTTTCATTTTGACCGTTTAGTCGTAATTTGACAGAAAAATGAAAATAAAAGGACGTTATGGGTTGCGTCGAATAAAAATCTGAGTATTATATGCCGCCGTTGCCAAGACATAGGCAACAACAGGAAAGAAA